>NZ_JBHTLK010000054.1:0-35849 GCF_042678885.1 Saccharothrix hoggarensis | reverse complement strand
GTGTGGGAGAGTAGGACGCCGCCGAACATATCGTTGACCCTCAGGGGCATCCGTTATATGCGGGTGCCCCTGAGGGCTTTTTGCGTTACGGTCCGCTTCGTGGCCGACGTGACGAAGCACGACGATCTCGCGGAGTTCTGGGCGCTCACCGGGGACTTCTTCAACTCGGACCCGGTGGTCCACACGATCCCGATCGCGGCGGTCGACCGGTGGCTCAACCACGCCGACCCGGACGACTTGCCTCCGCTGATGGTCACGGTGGTGGAAGACGGTGTCCTGGTCGCCGCGGCGCTGCGCACCCCACCGTGGCCGCTGACGTTGAGCGGTGTGCCGCCGAGGTGGGCGGAAACCGTCGCGGACGCCCTGGCGGGCGACGTGGAGCTGCCGGGCGTCAACGGCCCGCGCGACGCGGCCGAGGCGTTCGTGGTGGCGTGGGCGGCTCGCACGGGGTGCGGTGCCCGCGAGCACATGGCGTTGCGCCTCTACGAGCTGAAGGACCTGGAAGTCCCGGACGTCGCCGGCCACGCACGCCTCGCCACGGTGGACGACCTCGACCTGTTGTCCCGCTGGCGCACGGACTACGGGGCCGAGGTCACCGGTAAGGCCAGCACCCCGGACAGCGCGCGGGAAGCCGCGCGCATCATGCGCGTCGGCCTGGCGGCCGGTCACGGTCACCTGATCTGGCACGACGGCGAGACGCCCGTGGCGTGGGCGGCGGCGAGCACCCCGGCGTCCGGCATGTCCCGCATCGGTCCCGTCTACACCCCGCCGGAGCACCGCAGGCACGGCTACGGCGCGGCCGTCACCGCGGCGTGCGCGACGTGGGCGCGGGAGAGCGGCGCCGAGCACGTCGTGCTCTACACCGACCTAGCCAACCCCACGTCGAACTCGATCTACCAGGAGATCGGGTTCCGGCCCGTCATGGACTCGGCGGAGTTCGTGTTCACGCCCGCGGGCGACTAGCCGGGCGAAGTCCTCATCGAGGCTCGATGCCGTCGAACAGCTCGCGCGTCACGGGCCGGTTGCGAGCGTGGGAGGAGAACACCAGGGACGTCGTGGTGTCGCCGTACCGCTGAGCCTGCTCCACGAAGTCCTCCAGCTCGACCATCGACCGGCACACCACGCGCAGCAGCCAGCAGTCGTCGCCGGTGACGTGGTCGGCGTCGCGCACCTGCGCCAGGGTCACGACCCGTTCCCGGAACCGTGGTGTGTCGAGGCTGCGGACGCGCACCCGGACGATGGCCTCGATCGGCAGGCCGAGCCGCTGCGGGTCGACCACGGCGACGTACCCGGTGACGATGCCGGCCTGCTCCAGCCGCCGCACGCGCTCGGTCGTCGCGGGCGCGGACAGCGAGACGCGCTTGGCCAGCTCGGTGAACGTCATCCGCCCGTCCCGCTGGAGCAGCTCCAACAACTTCCAATCCAGATCGTCCAGTTCCACCGTGGAATCGTAAGCCGGGCACGCCGAACGCCTTGACTTCCTCATGGGCCGGAACGGGCTGGTCAGCCACGATTCACCCATGACGAACACGCTCCGCTTCCCCGCCGCCGACCCCGCTGCCGCCGCCGCGTTCTTCGCAGCGGAACTGGCCTTCGAGGCCGACCCGGACGACGTGGTCCGCGACCTGAAGGCCGGTGACACGGAGGGCTTCCAGCTCGTGGAGACCCGCAGCGCCGAGGCGTTCGCCCGGGCCCGCATCCCCGGCGCCGTCAATCTGCCCCACTGGGAGATCGACGAGACCACGACCGCCGACTGGGACCGCGACCTCGTCTACGTCTGCTACTGCGAGAGCTCGCAGTGCAACGCCGCCACGAAGGGCGCGCTAAGGCTGTCCCGGCTCGGGTTCCGGGTGAAGCGGCTCGCCGGCGGCATCACCGCCTGGCAGGCGGCCGGCTACCCCGTCGAAGGCCACTCGACGGAGGCGCACGGCGTGAGCTGCGACTGCTGATCTACCCTCGGTCGGGTGACCCGCTTGCTCGTGCTGCAGCCCGACCACGACGACCCGCCGGCCCGCCTCGGCGAGTGGCTGACCGCCGCCGGGGCGGTGCTGGACGTCGTCAAGCCCTACGAGGAGCCGGTGCCGACGTCGCTCGACGGCTACCAGGGCGTGGTGTGCCTGGGCGGCGCGATGGGCGCGCTGGACGACGCCGAGCACCCGTGGCTCGTGGACGTCCGCAAGCTCCTGTCGCACGCGGTGGCGAAGCGGGTGCCGCTGCTCGCGATCTGCCTCGGCGCTCAGCTCCTCGCCGCGGCCACCGGCGGTCAGGTGCGGCGCAGCCCGCACGGGCGGGACGTCGGCGTGCGGCTGGTGGCGAAGCGGGACGCGGCGAGCGGCGACCCGCTGTTCGACGAGCTGCCGTGGACGCCGGACGTGCTGCAGTTCCACGAGGACGAGGTGGGGTTCCTGCCGCCGTCGGCGCTGCTGCTGGCTTCGTCCCCGAAGTGCGCGAACGAGGCGTTCCGCGTCGGCGACCGCGCCTACGGGTTGCAGTTCCACATCGAGACCACGCCGGAGTTGGTTCTGCGGTGGGCCGCGGGGTACCCGGAGCTGGCGGGCCTGCGGGCGCTCGACCAGGACCGGCTCGACCAGGGGCACGAGGACATCCGGGAGGTGTGGCAGCCGTTCGCCGAACGTTTCGTGCGCCTCGCCGCGGGGGAGCTGACGATCCACCGGAGCTTGCCGCTGGTGTGACGAACCTCCGTTGATACAGGCGTTCACCGGTCGGACAGGTAGCGTTCACCTACGACTGTGTCGGTTCAGCCGGAGGAATCAGCGTGGATGCCTCGCTCCTCGTCATCATCGTGGTCATCACGGCGTTGGTCTTCGACTTCACCAACGGCTTCCACGACACCGCGAACTCGATGGCGACCTCCATCGCCACCGGCGCCCTGCGGCCCAGAACGGCCGTCGCGTTCTCGGCGGTGTTGAACCTGATCGGCGCGCTGCTGTCCGTCGAGGTCGCGAAGACGATCTCCGGTGGCATCGTGGACGACGCCCGGATCACGCCCGCCATCGTGTTCGGCGGTCTCATCGGCGCGATCATGTGGAACCTCGTGACGTGGTACGTCGGGCTGCCGTCCAGCTCGTCGCACGCCCTGTTCGGCGGGCTCATCGGTGCGACGTGGATCGCGGCGGGCGCGGACGCGGTGCACTTCGCGAAGGTCGTGGACAAGGTCGTGGCCCCGGCGATCGCCGCGCCGCTGGTGGCGGGGATCGTGGCGATGCTGGCCACCTACCTGACGTACCGGCTGACGAAGCGGGGCCGGAAGTCCGTGACGGACAAGGGCTTCAAGTACGGGCAGATCGCGTCGGCCGCGCTGATGTCGCTGGCGCACGGCACGAACGACGCGCAGAAGACGATGGGCATCATCACGCTCACGCTGATCACCGCCGGCACCCTCGTGCCGGGCGCGGAACCACCCCTCTGGGTGATCCTGAGCGCGGCCGTCGCGATCGCGCTGGGCACGTACCTGGGCGGTTGGCGCATCACGCACACCCTGGGCAAGGGCCTGACCACGATCGAGGCGCCGCAGGGCTTCGCCGCGCAGACCAGTGCGGCGACCGTGATCATGGCGTCGTCGCACCTGGGGTTCGCGCTGTCCACGACGCACGTCGCGTCCGGCGGCATCATGGGTTCCGGGCTCGGCCGCCAGCTCGACGGCGTGCGGTGGGGCGTGGCCGGCCGGATGTTCGCGGCGTGGGTGTTCACGCTGCCCGCGGCGGGCCTGGTGGGCGCGCTGGCGGGCAAGATCGCGTCGCTGGGCACGGCGGGCGTGGTGGCCGTGGCGGTGGTCGGGATGGGCGTGTCGCTGGGGATCTGGCTGCTGTCGCGGCGTGAGCCGGTGCGGCCCGAGCACGTGGTGGACGAGATCGCGGCGCAGGCCGAGACGCACAAGGTGGCGGTGTGAAGATCGACTGGGCGGCGTTGGGCGCCGTGTTCGCGGTGAGCCTCGGCGTGGTGATCGGGCTGGTCCTGCTGTTCTCGGGCGGTCTGCGCGCGTTGTCGGCGCGGGAGGCGGCGCAGGAGCGTCAGGGGTCGACGGCGCTGCCGACGGCGGCCGCGGCGGCGTGCCTGCTGGCGTGCGTGACCGTGGTGTTCTTCGGCATCTACTTGATCGTGGCCGGCTGATCCGCCCCTCGGCGGACTACGGTGTTCGTCGATGACCGATCCAGCACGTCTCCCCACGTCCCCGGCGCGGTTCGGCCTGACCGAGACGCGCAGCGGTGAGCACCTGCGTGCGGCGGGGTGGTGGGAAGGGCGCCGGCCGAGCGAGGGCAACGAACCGGTCCTGGTCGCCCTGTCCCGCAGCCCTGACCCCGACCTCGCGTTGCGCGGCGTCGACCGGTTGCGGGTCGCGGCCGGTGACGGGTGGCCCGAGCTCGACCAGGCGTTGCGGGACGGCGAAGCGTTGCGCGGGCGGCTGCTCGCGGTGCTCGGGTCGTCCACGGCGCTGTCGGACTTCCTGGTCGCGAACCCGGACCGGTGGCGTGGCCTGGCCGACCCCGACCCGGTGGACGCGGAGGTGTTCGCGCCCGCCCTGGTCGCCGCCGTCGACGGGCTGACCGGCGCGGACGCGGTGCGGGCGTTGCGGCTGGAGTACCGGGCGCTGCTGTGCCGGATCGCCGCCGAGGACCTGGCCCACGTGGTGGAGCCGGACCAGCCGTTCGTCGGCTACGACGACGTGGCGGGCCTGTTGTCGGACCTGGCGGTGGCCGCGCTGCGGGCCGCGCTGGACGTCGCCGCGCGGCAGGTGCCGCGGTCCGACGAGTGCCGGCTCGCGGTGATCGCGATGGGCAAGTGCGGTGCGCGGGAGCTGAACTACGTCAGCGACGTGGACGTGGTGTTCGTCGGCGAGGGCGACGTCGCCGTGGCGACCCGGCTGGCCAGCACGATGATGCAGGTGGCGAGCCAGGCGTGCTTCGAGGTGGACGCGGCGCTGCGGCCGGAGGGCAAGGCGGGCGCGCTCGTGCGCACGCTGGAGGGCCACGCCACGTACTACCAGCGGTGGGCGCGGACGTGGGAGTTCCAGGCGCTGCTCAAGGCCAGGCCGGTCGCCGGTGACGAGGAGCTGGGGCAGCGGTACCTGGAGGTGGTGCGGCCGCTGGTGTGGACGGCCGCCGAGCGGGAGAACTTCGTGCCCGACGTGCAGGCGATGCGCCGGCGGGTCGAGGACCACGTGCCGATCGGGTTGGCCGATCGGGAGCTGAAGCTGGGGCGCGGCGGTCTGCGGGACGTCGAGTTCGCCGTGCAGCTGCTCCAGCTCGTGCACGGGCGCGGCGACGAGGACCTGCGCATCACGACGACGACGCAGGCGTTGGCGGCGTTGGGCCGGGGTGGGTACGTGGGCCGTGCGGACGCCGCCGACTTCGGCCGTGCCTACCGGTTCCTGCGCACGTTGGAGCACCGGTTGCAGTTGCAGCGGTTGCTGCGCACGCACCTGTTCCCGGCGGACGACGACGTGGCGGCGTTGCGGTGGCTGGCGCGGGCGTCGGGGTTGCAGGCCGAGGGCGGGCTGTCGGAGGGCCAGGTGCTGCTCGCCGAGTTCCGCAAGCGCGCGAACCAGGTGCGCCGGCTGCACGAGAAGCTGTTCTACCGGCCGTTGCTGCAGGCCGTCGCGAACGTGCCGACGGAGGCGTTGCGGCTGACGACGTCCCAGGCGGCGGCGCGGCTGGCGGCGTTGGGCTATGCCGCGCCGGACGGGGCGTTGACCCACATCGAGGCGTTGACCAGGGGCGTGTCGCGGCGGGCGCGCATCCAGACGGCGTTGCTGCCGGTGCTGCTCGACCTGTTCGCGACCACGCCCGACCCCGATCGGGGGCTGCTGGCGTACCGGCGGGTGTCGGAGGCGTTGGCGGAGACGCCCTGGTACCTGCGGTTGCTGCGGGACGAGGGCACGGTCGTCGACCGGCTCGCCGCGCTGCTGGGCACGTCGAAGTTCGTGCCGGACCTGCTCGTGCGGGCGCCGGAGGTGCTGCGGCTGCTGGCCGACACGCCCGCGTTGATCGGCGGCGACCCGATGGCCATCGGCAACCCGCTGCGCAGCACCGTGTCCCGGTACAGCGACCTGTCGCGCGCGGTCACCGCGGCCCGGTCGCTGCGCCGCCAGGAGCTGCTGCGGATCGCGTCGGCGGACCTGCTGGGCCTGGTGCCGCTGCGGACGGTGTGCGTGTCGCTGTCCGAGGTGTGGGTGGCGGTGCTGCAGGCCGCGATGGACGCCGTGGTGCGGTCGTCGGGCGAGCGGCTGGCGTCGATCGCGGTCATCGGCATGGGCCGGCTCGGCGGGCGTGAGCTGGGGTACGGGTCGGACGCGGACGTGATGTTCGTGTGCGAGGCCGCGCCGGGCGTCACCGACGCGGAGGCCGCCCGGTACGCGTCGTCGGTGGTGGAGGAGGTGCGGCGGCTGCTCAGCGCGCCGAGCCAGGACCCGCCGTTGCAGGTGGACGCCGACCTGCGGCCCGAGGGCAGGCAGGGGCCGCTGGTGCGCACGTTCGAGTCGTACCGGGCGTACTACGCGCAGTGGGCCGAGCTGTGGGAGGCGCAGGCGTTGCTGCGGGCGCGGTTCATCGCGGGTGACGCCGAGCTGGGCGCGCGGTTCATCGAGATGATCGACGCCGTGCGGTACCCGGCGGAAGGGCTGGACGCGGGAGCGGTGCGGGAGATTCGGCGCATCAAGGCGCGGGTCGAGGCCGAGCGGCTGCCGCGCGGCGCGGACCCGTCCACGCACACCAAGCTGGGGCGTGGCGGGCTGGCGGACGTCGAGTGGACCGTGCAGCTGCTCCAGCTGCAGCACGCGGCCGAGGTGCCCGCGCTGCGCACGCCGTCGACCGTGCGCGGGTTGCGTGCGGCGACGGACGCGGGGCTCGTGTCGCCGGACGACGCGTCCGCGTTGCGCGAGGCGTGGGTGATGGCGACCAAGGCGCGCAACGCCGTGGTGCTCGTGCGCGGCAAGGCCGGTGACCAGCTGCCCACGACCGGGCGTGACCTGGCGGCGGTGGCGTCGGCGATGGGGCACCCGGCGGACCCCGGCGAGTTCCTGGACACCTACCGGCGCACGACGCGACGCGCGCGGGCCGTGATTGAGCGCATTTTCTACGGTTCCTGAAGACTGGGGCACGTGAAAGCGATCGCTCAGAACGAATTCGGAGACGCCGACGTCCTCGTGCTGCGGGAGTTGCCGGACCCGGTGATGTCCCTCGACCAGGTGTTGGTCGAAGTGCGGGCGGCCGGCGTGAACCCGGTGGACCGCCTGGTGCGCATGGGGTACGTGGCGAGCGCGCTGCCGCACCACTTCCCGCTGATCCCCGGCTGGGACGTCGCCGGAGTCGTGCGGGCCGTCGGTCCGGCGGTGGAGGGGTTCGCGGTCGGCGACGAGGTGTTCGGGTACCAGCGCAAGGACCACGTGCAGCACGGGACGTACGCGGAGCTGGTGGCGGCGACCGAGCGCGGGTTGGCGCACAAGCCGCCGTCGTTGTCGTTCGAGGAGGCGGGTGGGCTCGCGCTGACCGGGCTGACCTCGGTGCAGGCGTTGCGGAAGGTGGGTGTGTCCGAAGGGGACACGGTGCTCGTGCACGCCGCCGCGGGCGGTGTCGGCCACCTCGCGGTGCAGGTGGCGCGGCTCCTGGGCGCGTCGCGGGTCATCGGCACGGCGTCGCCGCGCAACCACGACTTCCTGCGGTCGCTCGGCGTGGAGCCGGTGGCCTACGGCGACGCGCTGGTGGACAACGTGGCCGAGCTGGTCGGCGGTGACGGGCTGGTGGACGTGGCGTTCGACTGCGTCGGCGGCGCGGCGCTCAACGACTCGCCCGCGCTCGTCCGCGACCCGTCGCGCATCGTGTCCATTGTGGACACCAATGTGCTGGAGCTGGGTGGGAAGTACGCGTACGCCAAGCCGGTGCGGGCGGACCTGGACTGGCTGGCCGAGCACGCCGGGTCGGGGGAGCTGAAGGTCCACGTGCAGCAGGCGTTCCCGCTCGCTCAGGCCGCCGACGCGCACCGGCTGCTCGAAGGCAGGCACGTGCGGGGCAAGATCGTGCTGACCGTGTGACCTGCGCTACCGGCTTTACGCGTGCGCCTCGCGCGTCTCGCGTGTGTTGCGTGTGTTGCGTGTCTTGCGGTTGAAGGGCCCTCGCGTCAGGTCGGCGCGAGGGCCCTTCGGCTTCCGCTTGCTCACTCCTCGTCGTCGACCGTCGGGACGGAGGTGAGCAGTTCGACGATCCACTCCTCGACGAGCTGCTCGTCGGACTCCTCGTCCTGGACGAGCCGGTTCGACACCCGGACACCGAGACCGAGCACGTCGGCGGCGGCGATCGCCTCGATGGCCTCGGCGGCGGAGTCGAAGATGTTGGTGGACAGCACCTGCGCGGGGGTTGCGACGTCATCAGACACGGCGCGACCCTAACCGCCCACCTCGATCGGGGGACGGGCAGCCCTGGTGTCGACGGCGTGTCGCCCGAGGGCTACGCACCGTCGATACAGGGCCTGTACGCATTGACTATTGGTGTTCCTTATGTCGAGACTGTCGACACTAATGGGGGATAATCACGTTCGCACGCGTGCGCCCGGACGAAGGACGTCATGGACGACGAGACCCACCGCAGGAAGAGCAGTGCCGCTCTGAAGATCAGCATGGTCGTGCTGGGAGTGCTCGTGCTGCTCGGCGTGATCCAGGCCGTGACCGCCGGGACCGTCGGCGTCGGCCCGTTGAGCGTCTCCCTGCGCGACACCTCCTCGACGGCCCCCACCACGCGGACGACGGCGTCCGACGACACCATCGGCCTCGACGGCGTGGTGGGCTCCGCCCCGTCCTCCACGGAGGAGGATCCGGCGCCCAGCGAGTCCGGCGCCGAACCCGGGCTGGAGAACAAGGTCGTCACGGGGTCGTGGAAGCAGGCACGCGGCCTGCTCACCGTGGAGGTCACCAAGGTCGAGAGCCGCGGTGGCCGGCTGAAGGTGTTCGTCACCGCCATAAACGCCAGCACCGCGAAGATGGACCTGCCCGTCGCGTCCGTCTCGGCGGCCGACGACGCGAAGCGCGACTACCGGGCGTCCCTGTCGACCAGCCGGTGGCCCGAGACGATCGCCAAGAACTCCAGCATCAACGGGTTCGTGGAGCTGGACCAGAAGGTCGGCGCGTCGAGCACGACGTTGTCGCTCACGTTCGCCGGGATCATCGGCCAGCTCGCGCCCACCGGCGGTGCGGTCACCGTCACCGGTATCCCGATCCCCAAGTAGGTGGACGTCCTCGTCGGCGTCGTCCTCGGGCTCCTCGGCCTGTGGCTGGTCCTGCTGGTGGGCCTGGCCGTGGTCCGCCCGCGCGGCACCGCGCTGGGCCTGGCCGTCCGGCTGCTGCCCGACGTCCTCCGCCTGGCAGCCCGCCTGTCCCGCGACCCGAGAGTCCCCCGAGCCGCCCGCGTGCGCCTGTGGCTGCTCCTGGCCTACCTCGCCCTACCGCTCGACCTGGTTCCCGACTTCATCCCCGTGCTGGGGTACGCGGACGACGCCATCGTGGCCTGCTGGGTGCTGCGCTCGGTGATCCGCGCCGCGGGGCCCGAGGTGGTCGCCGAGCACTGGCCCGGAACGCCCGAGGGTCTGGCGGTCGTGCGCAGACTGACCCGCACCTGACGCCGACGGCGCCCGCGACCGCGGCCCTTAAGCGCTGTGG
Source organism: Saccharothrix hoggarensis (assembly GCF_042678885.1). Classification (GTDB taxonomy): domain Bacteria; phylum Actinomycetota; class Actinomycetes; order Mycobacteriales; family Pseudonocardiaceae; genus Actinosynnema; species Actinosynnema hoggarensis. The sequence goes on along the minus strand of NZ_JBHTLK010000054.1, from coordinate 26,185 downwards.
AAGGCCGAAGGCCGGGTGACTGGAGCAGTCACCCGGCCTTCGGCCTGTGGAGGTACTGGGCGGGGCTTCACAGCCCCGCGCCGATCACACGTCGTAGGACTGTCAGCGGTCCGCGGCTACCTGCGGTTCTCCCTACCGCACCACGCCTGGCCTGTCGGTTCCTTCTCGACGTTCACCATCGTTGACCAACGCTGATTCACGTCTGACGGCCTGGAGACGGCCGGATCATGCTCGAACTACCGGCCACATGACCAGCTTGGAAGTGCGGCGTCAACCCCAGCTCACCGCTCGTGACCAACTCTCGCCCCAGCCGCAGTTGACCGCTGTTGACCCTGGCTAGCCAGGTGTAATCGCACGCTAATCGCACGTTGGAACGACCGGCACGCCCAACAACTAGTGCAGCATGATTGATCGTTCGAGTGGCGCATCTACCCGCAACAGGTTTCCGATGTGGTAGATGACTGATACTTGCTATTGACCCAAAAAAGGCTAAAGCATCGCAGTCGGCTGCCCAGGCTAGGTCAGAGCTAGAACTTGCTGTAACATGCGGTGGATTTACCCGACGAGTCAGGAGTAGTTTTGTCTGAGGAAGAGCTTCAGTTGGAAGTCGAGCGTGATGTCGAGGAGAGCGAAGAGGACCTCGACCAGTACCCGTCGGACGACCCGGTTGGTTTCTGGGAGAAAAAGCAGCGAGATCTTCTGACGAGCGCGGTTGACTATAATCTCAGTACCTTGTCACAGTTGATTCGAAGCAAGCAGATCGACCTTTCGCCCAAGTATCAAAGGCGTAATCGTTGGACGACGCAGCGTAAGTCGAAGCTCGTCGAGTCATTTCTAATGAACGTTCCTATTCCACCAATCTTCCTGAATGAAGATGAGTATGGGCACTACTCGGTAATTGATGGTAAGCAACGCCTCACTGCTGTCAATGAATTCCTTCTCGGCCGGTTTTCGTTGTCAGGATTGGAGGTATTCTCAGAGTTCAATGGACTTCCTTTCGAAGGGCTTCCTAGTACGCTTCAGACCGTACTTGAGACGCGCGCCAACCTTCGTGCGATAATCATTCTCCGTCAATCCGATGCAGATATTAAGTACCAGGTCTTCCAGCGACTGAATACCGGGGGAATTAAGCTCAACCCGCAGGAAATCAGGAATAGTGCCTGGCCGGGTTTGCTGAATAGTATGATCCTCGAAGAATCAGAATCGCGCGAGTTCCATAGCGCTCTTGGTATTAGGGACAAATCCAAGTCGTCACTGTACCGCGAAATGCGCGATGCGGAGTTCGTTCTGCGGTTCCTGACTTTTCATAAAGATTGGGCCACCTTTTCTGGCGGTATGGGCCGGCGACTTGATGAGTACATGGCCCTTAATCACGGAATGTTGAAGGCGGAGGTGGAGGAGCACCGGGAAGCCTTTCGGCTTGCGGTGAAAAAGGCGGTCGCGGCCTTCGGTGAGCACGCATTCCGACGGTGGGTACCGGGCGAGGGGAAAAATTTTTGGCGTCGCCAAGTATTGGCGGCAGCTTTCGATGCTGAGATCTTCGCAGTCATGGATTTTGACGAACGTCAACTAGCGGACAACCAGGCGGCACTGATTTCCGGTCTGCAAGAATTGTTCACGGATAGTGATTTCCGGAAGTCTGTTGACTCTGCAACGAACACTCCAACCTACTTCCGAGACAGGATCAAAGCTGTAAAGAATATGATCGCTGGAGTCCTCGGGAAGTAGGTGGGCGTGAGTGCACTTTCCGACCTGGCGACGTCGCTGGACCAAGTCCGCGAGATCGTTAGACTAGAAGCGGGTTATTCAGATCCTCCTGGGCCAAGTGAATTGGCCGCTGTTTCTGGACTCAGAGGTGCCGCAACGGTGCTCACAGTTGCGAGCTTCGAAGCTTTCCTTAGGTCATGTTTCGAAGAGCAACTTGACCGCATAGTGAAGTCCGGTATTCCTCTATCGAGTTACTCTGATGACCTTCATGCGGGTGCGATTTTCGCCTCCCTAGAACTCGCGATGAAGGGCGACCACAGTACTCGAGGAACGGAGAAGAAGGACCGGTTGCCGACTGTTCTTGCCGTAACACGAGTGATATCGGCTGGCGCCTTCAACCCTCGTGCGCTTTCCTCGACGGAAAGTAATCCTGACTCCGAGTGTGTTAAGCGTATGTTCAAGACAGTCGGACGCAAAGAAATATTCAGACATGTTCATCCGGACTTCGAGAAAGTCTGGGGAACCCCAGTTTCCGGAACATTTTGTTCCGATAAACTAAATGCGCTTATTGTGTCCCGAAATCAGGTTGCCCACAGCGCACAGTCGGCACATTTGGTGAGGGGTGATCTGACGGAAAACGTGCGATTCGTCGAGGCTCTGGCTACTGTGCTGAGTGCAGCGCTGTCGAGTCATGTGGACGATTTGATCAGAGACGCTGCTACGGTCTAGACGAGGGCGACTATGGATTGCAGCAAACGAGTCGACGCCTACGAGCTTGGGTCGATACTCCTCGTTGGCAAGGCGGCGGAGCCGTCGCGGCAGTCGATCGCCGTGCCCAGCGCTGGCAGCCGTGTGACCGCGCGATCGTCCCGACCCAGGTGGCTGGAAGTGGCTTGGTGACAGTTCGGGTCTGTGTGACGCGCCGCCTTCCCGGCCATGTGCACCGACTCCGCGCACGGCCGACGGGCGGAGCGCAGCGGGAGCCCGGCGTGCCGGGATGCGGGGAGTCGGTGCGAACGTGAGGCAGGACTGGCCGCGCGTCGCCGCAGGCGGCGCGCCTTGATCCCATAGAGCCAGATTCGGCAGAGCTACCAGGAACGCACGATGCGGTCGAGTGTTGCCATGCTGGTGGTGATGGCGCTGGGACGTTCGGTCGCGAACCGTTCGGCTTTGCCGGGCTTGTTGGCGTAGCCGATCGAACGGGCTCGGACGGTGTTGGCGGCACGTAGGTCGGTGAGTGAGTCACCGACCAAAGTGCACTTCGGCGGCGGAACCGTAAGGGCCTCGGCGGCCTGGTCGAGTAGCCGCGGGCTCGGTTTCAAGGTCGCGGGATCGGGTTCTGTACGGGCGGACACGGTGTGCACCAGGTGCACGAGATCGTGCAAGTGAAGGTAAGCGTTGACGGCTGTATGCGAGTTGTTGCTGACGACTGCGAGCTTGCGGCCTGTCGCGTGCCAAGCGTCCATGAGGTCGTGTACCCCTCGTGTCGGCTCGGCGGTGGTGACGGCCTCGACCTCGTGAGCGCGTAGTGCGGCTTCGACGTAGCGGGCCTCGTCGGTGCCGAGGGTGGCGGCGTAGCTGAATACGTCGAACGGGTCTTCGGTCTTCTCGATCTCGGCAGGCAACCCCTGATGTCCGCCGTCCGTTAGAACTTTGCGGAGCTGACTGGCGACGTAGTGCGCGGGGAGGTTCGCAAAGATCGAGCAGATAGGGCCGTCGAAGTCGAGGAACAGGGCATCGGTGGTCGTCAGGATGGCTCGTAGAACCTCTGGCTGGTCCACCGATACCGGCTCGGTCGTCACCGCTTGTACTCCGTGGCGATGGTGTTCCACAGGCTGTCGAACCAGGTGCGGGCCTGCTCGACGTACTGGCTGCCGGTGCTGGTGTCGTCGTCGATGGTGCTGTGGTGGAAGAGGATGGCGTCCTTGCCCATCAGGTCGTAGATCGCCTGAGGCTGTCCGTCCAGCGACAGGACGTGCTCACGGACCGGGTAGAAGCCGAAGAAGGCTTCGTCGTTGTTGATCAGGTAGAGCTTGAAGAGTGGCGCCGCTGGGTGGACGCGGACCTCTGCGGTGGCGTCCTTCACCAGGCCGAGTTCACCCAGCTCGGTCACGTTGTCCACGATGGCGAGGGTGTGGCGGCGCATGATCTCGGCGGCGCGTTCGCGGAAGGCTGGGCTGTCGGCTCGGTCTTCGACGGTGCACGGCACGGACCACGGGACAGTGGGATCCGGGACCAGGATGCGGACGTGGATCGTCTCGGGGGTGAGTCGGCCGATGCGGATCTTGTCCAGCGGCTCCTGAAGGATGCCGTGGAGGGTCTCGCCGGAGAACCCGGCGAAGTCGATCGTCACGCGGTCGGACGTGAACGCCTGCTCGATGTGCGGGCGCAGGCCGACCGGACGCTCGGTGCGCTCTCGGACGAACACGCCGCTGCCCTGTCGGGAGACGATCAGGCCTTCGTCGCGCAGCTCGCGTAGGGCGCTCTGCACGGTCATCGGTGCGACGTCGTACTTCTTCGCCAGCTCAGCGCGTGACGGCAGCTTGTCGCCCGCCTTGAAGACCTTGGTCAGGATGGCGGCGCGGAGTGCGTTCGCGACCTGCACGTACGGCGGTCGGGGGTCATCCGGGTCGAGTGCCATGACTCCTCGTCTGGTGTCGTCCAGTGTGAAGCGGGACGCAAAGTGCCGCAAAGCTCGTCCCAAGTTGTCAGTCCGCACATGTTCGCAGTGTCAGTTCGCACTTGGCTAGACCGCCTAGAGAGCTAGCTCGATCGGTTGATGTTCGCTTCATGCTTGACTTGGCTAGCCAAGCTGTCTTACTCTCGTGACATGGCTAGCTCGCATAGGCAGGCTGGCAAGGTGACGGAGGTGGCTGGTGGCGGTTCCGTACGGGACTCGGTTCGAGGCGGCGTTCGACCAAGTGTTTCCCCAGGGGGCGTTGATGGTCGGTGAGGTCGCGCCGGACATGGAGTACATGAGCGCGGAGGACAAGGGGCGCGGTCGGCAGGCCAAGCAGCGTGTGGACGAGCGCACGGGCAAGCGGCAGTGGAAGGTCGTGGTCACGGACCCGTCCGCCGAGAAGGAGCGGGACGCGTCGGTGACGGTGACGATCCTGGCTGACGTGCAGCCGGTGCCGCCGCAGGCCGTGCAGGTGATGCCCGGTGTCGAGGTGCGGCCGGTGGCGTTCGAGGGCCTGACGGTCGAGCCGCGGGTGATGGGGGATCGGTACAAGTACCAGGGGTTCACGATCCGGGCTACGGGCATCGTGTCGCCGCAGGTGGGTGCTGCTCCGAAGCGTGCGGAGAAGCCGCAGGGCGAGCAGAAGGCGGCGTGAGGTGGTGCGGTCGTCTCGTGAGGCGGTCGCCCGGTGGAACCTCGCGTACGCGGAGCAGACCGAAGCACTGTTCGCGGCATCCACTGTGGACGACCCGACGACGGTGCTTCGGCTGGCTGACAGCTACTTGGCGGTGGCGCGGGCGTGGCGGATCTTGGCCGCTGATCTGGGCGTGCCCTTGTGGGCTCGTCACGCCTGCGCCGTCGCCGCCGAGGAATTCGATCGTCGGGCGCGGATCGAGCACGCCCGTGTCAACCCGGACGAGGACGGGACATGAGCAAGGCGAAGCGGGCTTCGGATGAGGGACTGTGGCGAGCGGCGCGGGCCGTCACGTCGTTGAAATACGCGCATGAGGCGCTGGTCAGGGTGATGCCGGCACCCGACGCGGACCCGGCTGTGCGGCGGACGTTCTTCCTGCGGTCGGCCGACGTGTACGCGCGGGTCGCGGAGATCGACCGAGGGCACCACCACGAGGCGCTGTACTGGGCCAAGCGCGAGCGGGAGAAGGGTGAAGCCATCGATGCCGGACGTGCCGGGGATCGCGGAGCCGACCGGTGAGGCGTCGGCGTAGGCGGTCGCGTGTCGGCGGTGGAGTTCGGTACACCGTGCGGCTCCGGGTGGACCGGTTCGACCTGGCGACGCGCGTCGCGGGCCTGGAGTCCGATTACGAGATCGCGGACGCGCTGGGGGTTCACCGTTCGACGGTGGGCAAGGTCCTGGCCGATGAGCTGCGGCCTGGTCCGGTGTTCATCGCCGGTGCGCTGAGCGCGTTCAAGACGATGAGCTTCGCGGACCTGTTCGAGGTCGTGGAGGACGGCTGATCGCGTCCGGCTGACAGCGCGTCGCGTGACAACTGAACGATTCGTGCCGGTTGGTGTGGGTCGCGGGAAACAGATTCAAGTCTTGGCGGGCTGAGGCTGTTTCCCGACGACACACCGACCGGGTATCTCGTGCGCTTTTGTTGCGACACAAGGGGGTTTCGGTCATGTCAAGGGTATCGGTCTTCAGGGGGCGCACGTCAAGTCGACGCCCCACCGGTCTGTGGAAGTTGCCCAACGGCCGGCGGTGCCGGTCGTGCAAGCGGTTCGGTGTCTACGCCCCGAATCAGCTCGACTGCTGCGCCTGCATGGGGTGGTTGCCGCTCATCTTCGGTGCTGTCGGCGGTGTGCTGTGAACGGCGCCAAGTGGGTGGATCCGGCTCCGTTCGAGGGTGTGCGGCCTCGGGTGCCGTGGTGGGTGTTGGTGCCGGGCAAGGCCAAGTGGATCGCGGCCTTGGTGGCGCTGGTGTGGTTGGTGTTGGTCGGCGTCGTGCGCCTGGTGGTCGTCGTGGTCCGGTACCCGGTCGTGACGCTGGTGCCCGTGTCGGCGGCCTGGTGCTGGTGGCGGTTCGGGCTCTCGCCGCTGGTGCTGGCTCTGTTGTCGCTGGTAGCGGCTTTGCTGGTCTGGGCTGGCCTGGATCGTGGGTCGTTTCTGCGGCATGGCTGGTACCGGCTGGTGACCGAGTGGCGGCGGGCGACGGTCTACGTCCCGAAGTGGCGTTCGGTGATGCGGCTGTCGGACCTGGCCAAGCGCGACCGTGGCCGTGAGTACCGGCCCAAGCTGCGGCGCGTCCGGTCGGAGGGATGGCGGGACCGGGTACGGGTGCGGATGATCCCGGCCCAGTCGCCCGAGGCGTGGGAGCTGCGGCGTGACAACCTGGCGCACTCGTTCGGCGCTCGGTCGTGCCGGGTCCGGGTGCTGCGGCCTCGGCTGCTCGAACTGGACTTCGTGCACGCTGACCCGCTCGTGCGGCCGGTGCCCGTTCCTGCGTTGGAAGGCTCGGCCGACGTCGACTTCAAGCGGGTGGTTGTCGGGCGGACGGAGACGGGCAAGCCGTGGCGGGTGCGACTGCTGGGGTCTCAGCTCCTCGTGGTCGGCGTGCCCGGTGCCGGTAAGGGCTCGGTGTTGTGGTCGATCGTGTGGCAGCTTGCGCCGGCGGTTCGGGCGGGCCTGGTGCGCCTGGTCGGGATCGACCCGAAGGGCGGCATGGAGCTGGGCCAGGTGCCCGACGCCTTCGACCGCTTGGTGTTCGGCAGCGGCGCTGACGCGGTCGAGCTGCTGGAGGAGATCGCCGCTGAGGTGAAGGAACGGGCGGCGCGATACCGGGGCATCCGGCGGCTGTGGGCTCGGGACACCGGTGAGCCGTTGACCGTGCTCATCGTGGACGAGCTGGCGGACGTGATCGCCTATCAGGCGGACAAGCAGCTCCGGGAGCGTGCGGCACGAGCTGTGCAGACGATCGCCTCCCAGGGGCGGGCTCCGGGGTACGTGCTCGTCGGCTTGGTACAGGACCCGCGTAAGGAGGTCGTCTCCTTCCGGCACCTGTTCAGCACCCGCGTTGCCCTGCGGCTCGATGAGCCGCAACAGGTGGACATGGTGCTTGGCGACGGTGTCCGCCAGCGTGGGGCGGCGGCTCACGAGATCAGCGAGAACACGCCCGGTGTCGCCTGGGTCAAGCAGGACGGGCAGCGGGAGCCGGAGCGCGCTCGGGCGTTCAACGTCACCGATGCGGACCTGGCGACGCTGCGCGACTACTTCCGGCCTGCCGAGGTGCGGCCGTTCCCGACCAAGCCGGACGGTGCCGAGGAGGTAGCGGCGTGACGACTGGTACGCGGGCTGAGCGGATGCGTCAGCCGATGGCGCTGGACGTGGCGAAAGCTGCGGCGGAGCAGCACGGCGTGTGCGTGCGGCCGTTCACGATGGAAGTCGAGGACCGGGCCACCTACGAGATTCGCTACGTCGCCGTGCCGTGCGGGTCGACGGTGGAGAGCGTCTGTGCGCCGTGTGCGAAGAAGGCCAAGGCGTTGCGGATGGCCCAGTGCCGTGAGGGCTGGCACATGGCCGAGGAACCCGACTTCACCCCTGACCCACCAACCAAGGATCAGAAGGAGCTGCTGACGTTTCGGGCCGACCTGGTCAAGGCGTACCGGGAGGCGGTTGAGGTTGGGGCAGCAGGTGATGCGGACGAGCTGCGGGAGGAGATCCACTCGGTCGACGAGGAACTTCGGCAACTCGGCGTCCGGGGTCGCTTCCCCTCGCCCGACGTGCCGGGCAGGCGGCCCGTGAAGCGGTCGACCAGGCGTCGGCAGGATGCGCCGAACCTGCCTCGGCGGCGGGTGGAGAAGCGGACCGTGGGCCGGGAGTACGCGGGAGGGTTCCGGCCCTCGATGTTCGTCACGCTCACGCTCGACACCTATGGGCGGGTGCGGGATGACGGGACTCCGGTCGATCCGGACTCGTACGACTACCGGCGGGCGGCTCGGGACGCGGTGCACTTCGCCTCGCTGGTCGACCGGTGGTGGCAGAACCTGCGCCGGGTCGTCGGCTGGGATGTGCAGTACTTCGCCACGGTCGAGCCGCAGAAGCGAGCGGCGCCGCACCTTCATGCGGCAGTCCGCGGTTCGATCCCGCACGAGACCATCCGGCTCGTCACGGCGGCCACCTACCACCAGGTCTGGTGGCCCAACCACGACGAACGCGTCTACAGCGGTGACCACCTGCCGGTCTGGGACGCACGGGCGGAAGCGTTCGTCGACCCGGACACCCGGCAGCCGTTGACGGCCTGGGCGGATGCGGTCGAGGCGGTTGAGGAACCGGCGCACGTGGTGACCTTCGGCCGCCAGGTGCACTCCAAGGGCATCCTCGGCGGCTCGGGAGAGGCCGGACGCCACATCGGCTACCTGACCAAGTACCTCACCAAGTCCATCGGTGAAGTGGTCGAGCAGACCACCGACCGGCAACGGCGGCACGCTGACCGCGTGGCTGACGAGCTGGCCGTGACGCCGTGCTCTGACCGTTGCCCGGTGTGGCTGCTCTACGGCGTGCAGCCGCGCGGCGTTAGCTCTCGGACCACTCCGGGTCACTGCAAGGGGCGGGCGCATCGGCGGACCACGCTCGGTCTGCCTGGTCGCCGGGTGCTGGTGTCGCGGAAGTGGTCGGGCAAGACGCTGGCCGATCACCGGGCCGACCGGAAGCGGTTCGTCATCGAGGCGCTGAAGGCCGTGGGCATCGAGAAGCCGGAACCCGACACGTCACAGCTCGTCTGGCACAAGGTCCGGCCCGGTGACCCCAACGTGCCACCACGCGCGCACCAGCTCATGCACGCCATAGCCCAGCGCGTGACCTGGAAGGCCGAGTATGACCGGGCCTTGCTGGCGGCCAGCGGTGCACCGCCCGATCTTTCGGCAGTTCCACAAGCGGCCTGAGACGTGGGGAGGGGGACGGCAATGAGCGGGAACGAGTTCGACCGGCTGTGGGGCGTTGACGATCTCTCAGCCTTCCTCGGCGTACCGGTGCACACCATTCGTGGCTGGCGCAGCAAGAACTACGGGCCTCCGGCTCGCAAGGTCGGCAAGCACCTGCGGTGGGACCCGGAAAAGGTGCGTGAGTGGTTCAACGGCCTCGGCCAGAACGCGGCATAAAACTTTCGGCAATTCGGCACACAGGAGAAGTCTGTCATGGGTCACGTGCAAGACCGCTGGTGGACCGTTCGAGACGGCAAGCGGGAGAAGACTCCGCAGTTTGGGAAGGGAATGCGGTACAAGGTCCGTTTCCCCGGCCCGGATGGTCGGGAGCGCTCGAAGATGTTCCCGGACCGGCAGAAGGGTGCGGCTGACGCCTTCTTGCACGAGATGGAGAACGACAAGAACAAGGGTACGTATCTCGACCCCGACGCGGGGAAGATCACGTTCCGCGACTACGCGGAGAAGCACTGGATCGACGCGCGTACATTCACGCGTGAGGGGGTGGAACTCCGGCTCAAGCTCCACGTGTACCCGTACTTCGGTGACACGGAGCTGCGGCTCATTCAGCCGTCCACCGTCCAAGCGTGGGAGCGCAAGCTCCAGCAGAAGGGCTTGGCCGAGACTTACCGGCGCAGCATCTTCGCCAACGTTTCGGCAATCTTTACGGCGGCGATTGATGACGAGCGGTTGCGCAAGAACCCGTGCAACGGAAAGTCCGTTATCAAGCCGCGGGGAGAGTATCCGAAGATCGTTCCGTGGTCGGAGAAGCGCGTTCACGCGGTCCGGGAGAAGTTGGGTGCGCGGTACCGGGTCGGCGTCAACCTCGGCGCTGGGTGCGGTCTCCGACAGGGTGAGGTATTCGGGTTCTCGCCGGATGACGTGGACGAGTCGGAGGGAGTCATTCACGTGCTACGGCAGGTCAAGATCGTGCGCGGCAAGATGATTTTCGGTCCACCGAAACACGGTAAGACCCGCGATGTGCCATTGGCCAAGAGCGTGGCGGATGCGATCAAGGCGCACACGGACAAGTTCGAGCCGCTGCCGGTCACGCTCCCGTGGGGCTCCCCTGACGGCAAGCTCGTGACGGTGCCGCTCCTTATATATACGCGCGAGTCGAAGCAGCTCCACCGGCACTCGTTCAACCACTATGTCTGGAAGCCGGCGCTGAGAGATGCCGGGGTCGAGACGCCGGGCCGTGCCGAGGGCTTCCACGCGCTGAGGCACTTCTACGCCTCGTCGCTCCTGGAGGCAGGCGTAAGCATCAGGGCACTCGCTGAATATCTGGGCCATGCGGACCCGGCCTTCACCCTGCGGGTCTATACGCACCTGATGCCTGCCAGCCACGAGCGGACGCTGGCGGCGGTCGATGCGGTGTTCGGCTGCATTGCATAACGGTCAACTGTCTTCAACGACTCCAAGATCCTTTTTCATCACCTTGATCAAATTATTTCGATGTGTCGTCTCGGCTGACCATTCTTTCGCATCTGGTTCGCGGCCGGTTTCGTGAATTTGGGAAGTGATGTGGTCAAGCTTTTGGGTGACGGGATTAGTTGCCTTCCATACAGTGTCCGAGATAAGTCGGAGTCGATCCTGGGCAAGAGCGACTTCTTTTCGCTTGTTATCGCCGATAGTGTGGATCCAATCTTTTGTTGGATCGACCCCAATCAGTCGGGAGACACTGGCTGGTTGAATCTCTCGTATCCACTCGTCAAGTCGACCGAGGAAGTCCGCGTAAAGTTCTCGCTTGTGCTCGACGAAGCGGTACCGGTCTTCCCGTTTCCATCGTTTGTCCTCTCGGTGGCCCTGCCAGATATTGGCTATCAAGACACCGCCAAGAGCGGTACCGCCCGAGATCAGTGCGGTCCAAACGTCAACCATGACAGGACCATAGAAGGCCTGCCGCTGGTGCGCTGTGTGAGAGATGCGAAAGCCGAAGGCCGGGTGACTGTGGTAGTCACCCGGCCTTCGGCCTGTGGAGGATCTGACGGCCTCTCCAGCTCACACGGCCTGGAGGCGGCCTGGGTGGGGCTTCAACCGGTGGAACTGCTGGCCAGAGCCCCGCGCCGATCACACGTCGTAGTACAGCGCGAACTCGTACGGGTTCGGGCGGAGGCGCAGCGGGTTGATCTCTTCCTCCCGCTTGAACGTGATCCAGGTGTCGATGACGTCCGGCGTGAAGACGCCGCCCTCGAGCAGGAACTCGTGGTCCGCCTCGAGGCTGTCCAGCACCGCGTCCAGGGACGCCGGCACCTGCTTGACGTCGCGGGCCTCCTCGGGCGGAAGCTCGTAGAGGTCCTTGTCGATCGGGGCCGGCGGCTCGATCTTGTTCTTCACGCCGTCGAGGCCCGCCATCACCATGGCGGAGAACGCCAGGTACGGGTTGCCCGACGAGTCGGGGCAGCGGAACTCGATGCGCTTGGCCTTCGGGTTGTTGCCGGTGATCGGGATGCGCACGCACGCCGAGCGGTTGCGCTGGGAGTAGACCAGCGACACCGGGGCCTCGTAGCCCGGCACCAGGCGGTGGTAGGAGTTCACCGTCGGGTTGGTGAACGCCAGCAGCGACGGCGCGTGGTGCAGGATGCCGCCGATGTAGTGGCGCGCCGTGTCCGACAGGCCCGCGTAACCGGACTCGTCGTGGAACAGCGGCTGGCCGTCCTTCCACAGCGACTGGTGGGTGTGCATGCCCGAGCCGTTGTCGCCGAACAGCGGCTTCGGCATGAACGTGACGGTCTTGCCGGCCTGCCACGCGGTGTTCTTGATGATGTACTTGAACAGCATCAGGTCGTCCGCGGCGTGCAGCAGCGTGTTGAACTTGTAGTTGATCTCGGCCTGGCCGCCGGTGCCGACCTCGTGGTGCGCGCGCTCGACGGTGAAGCCCTGGGCCTGCATGTTCAGGACCATCTTGTCGCGCAGGTCGGCGTAGTGGTCGGTCGGCGTGACGGGGAAGTAGCCGCCCTTGTACTTGACCTTGTAGCCGCGGTTGCCGCCCTCTTCGTCACGGCCGGTGTTCCAGGCGCCGGAGATGGCGTCGATCTCGTGGAACGAGGCGTTCGCCGTGGTGTCGAAGCGGATCGAGTCGAAGATGTAGAACTCGGCCTCGGCGCCGAAGTACGCGGTGTCCGCGATGCCCGACTCGGTGATGTACTGCTCGGCCTTGCGCGCGATGTTGCGCGGGTCGCGGCTGTACGCCTCACGCGTGAACGGGTCGTGCACGAAGAAGTTGACGATCAGCGTCTTCTCGATCCGGAACGGGTCGAGGCGAGCGGTGTACAGGTCGGGCAGCAGCAGCATGTCCGACTCGTGGATCGACTGGAAGCCGCGGACGGACGAGCCGTCGAACGCGAGGCCCTCGGCGATGGCGTCGGCGTCGAACGCGGAGGCGGGGAGCGTGAAGTGCTGCATCACGCCGGGCAGGTCGCTGAAGCGGACGTCGATGAACTTAACGCCCTCGTCGGAGATGTACTTCAGGACCTCGTCGGGATTCTTGAACACCCTCGTCGACTCCTCTGCTGCGGTGGGGGCGTGGTTGTACGCCGCTGCGGTGTGCGGCCTGCCATCGTGGCGAAACTAAGACCGCGGTGTTGCCCAGCCATCACCCTGGTGTTTCGCCAGTGTTAACGGGGTCCCCAGGTCGGGCAACCGGACCGTCGCTCCTCACCCGCTGAGCACGGCGCTTACTCTGGTGGGGTGAGCAAGTGGACCGGTTCGTGGCTGTCTGGACCCCGTTCGGCGTTGGAGCCCGGCGCCGACTCCGGCGACGGTACCGGGCAGCGGTGGCGGGGTGAACGCCTCGGCCTGCCCCAGTCCGGCCCCGGCTCGGTGGCGTCCACGGGTCGGCGCGCGATCGCCATCATGGTCGACTTCCTGCTGTCCGCGGGGGTCGCGGGGCTGTTCACCATGCCCGACCTGCCGAAGAACTGGAGCCTGCTGGCCTGGTTCGCCATCACCGTCATCGCGGTCGGCTTCTTCGGCTTCACCCCTGGTCACGCGCTGTTCGGCCTCCGGGTCGCCCGGCTGGACGGCGCCGGGATCGTCGGTCTGCCGCGGGCGGCGCTGCGCACGGCGTTGATCTTCCCGATCATCCCGGCCGTGGTCTGGGACGCCGACGGCCGGGGCCTGCACGACAAGGTCGCGGGCACCGTCGTCATCCGCGTCCGCTGAGCCCAGGGCCGGGTCGCCCAACCACGCGGACACACGCGGACACACGGACACGCGGACACGCGTCAGGCCCGCCCGGAACGACTGTCCGGAACGGGCCTGAGCGGGTCTGAGCTGCGCGAACGTCAGCGACGGCGCATGGCGCGCTGCACGTTGCGCATCTTGGCGCCCTGGGGCATCGGGCCCTTCGGCAGCGCCGCGCCGCGGCTGGCCAGCGCGGCCAGGCGGTTGTCGATCGTGTCGACCTGGGCGGTCGAGATGTTGCGCGGCAGCTTCATCAGGTGGCCCTGCAGCTTGCGAAGCGGCACCTGGCCGTCCTCCGTGCCGACGACGACGTCGTAGATCGGCGTCTCGCCGATCACCCGCGCCACCCGCTTCTTCTCCTGCGCGAGCAGGCCCTTCACCCGGTGCGGCGCGCCCTCGGCGACCAGCACCACGCCCGGCCGGCCGAGCACCCGGTGCACCATGTCGCCGCTCGTCGTGCCCGCCACCGCCTGGGTGACGCGCCACTTGCCGCGCAGGTTGTCCAGCGCCCACGCCGCCGCGCCCGGCTGGCCGTCGGCCTTCGCGTACACCGTGCGCTGCACCCGGCGGCCGAACACGATGACCGCGAGCAGCGCGCCCACCGCGATGCCCATGGGCAGCAGCACCCACTGCATGTCCCAGATGAGGCCGATCAGGAACGCCGCGGCCGTCGCGCCGAGCAGGCACGCCAGCATCAACGGCACGAGCGCCTTGTCCTCGCGGCGCTGCATCTTGAACGCCTCGAAGATCTGGCTGCGCTTCGCCTTCGATGCCGCGCGCCGAGCCTTCGCCGCTTCCTTGGCAGCCGCCTTGGCGGCCGCCTTGTCCTGCTTACCAGCCATACCCACCAGGATACGGCGCGCCGCGTCGCCCCATGACGGGAGTACTCGCTGTGCTCTGCGAGGATGCTGCGCATGGACCGGCTGCTGGAGGGACTGGACCCGGAACAGCGTGCCGCCGTGGAGGCTCCGCGCGGTCCGGTGTGCGTCCTCGCGGGAGCCGGCACGGGCAAGACCCGCACGATCACGCACAGGATCGCCTACTTGGTCCAACGCGGTCACGTTTCCGCAGGTCAAGTCCTCGCCGTCACGTTCACCGCACGTGCCGCGGGCGAGATGCGGACGCGGTTGCGGGCGCTCGGCGTGCACGGCGCGCAGGCCCGCACGTTCCACGCCGCCGCGCTGCGCCAGCTCCGCTACTTCTGGCCGCGCGTCGTCGGCGGCGAGCAGTGGCAGCTGATCGACCGCAACAAGCTCCGGCTGGTCGCGCAGGCCGCGAACCGCGCCGGCCTGTCCACCGAGTCCGACTCGCTGCGCGACCTGGCCGGCGAGATCGAGTGGTCCAAGGCGTCGCTCGTCGCGCCCGAGGACTACCCGGCCGCGGCCGCCCGCACGAGCCGTGACACGCCCGCGCCCGCCGAGCAGGTCGTGCAGGTCTACCGGACGTACGAGGAGCTGAAGAACCAGGCGCAGCTGCTCGACTTCGACGACCTCCTCCTGCACACCGCGGCGGCGTTGGAGGAGCACGGCGAGGTCGCCGAGGAGTTCCGCGACCGGTACCGGTGCTTCGTCGTGGACGAGTACCAGGACGTCACCCCCTTGCAGCAGCGCGTGCTCGACGCGTGGCTGGGCGAGCGCGACGACCTGACCGTCGTCGGCGACGCCAACCAGACCATTTACTCGTTCGCGGGCGCCTCGCCGCGGCCGCTGCTCGACTTCCCGCGCCGGTTCCCGGCCGCGGCGGTGGTGCGGCTGGAACGGGACTACCGGTCGACGCCGCAGGTCGTGGAGCTGGCCAACGACGTGATCAAGTCGGCGCGCGGCCGTCCCGCCGGGTCGAGGCTGCGGCTGATCGGGCAGCGCCCGGACGGTCCGAAGCCGACGTTCACCGAGTTCGACGACGAGTCGCTGGAGGCGGCGGCCGTCGCGCAGCGGGTCAAGGCGCTGCTGGACGAGGGCGTGGCGGCGAGCGAGATCGCCGTCCTGTACCGGGTGAACGCCCAGTCCGAGGTGTTCGAGCAGGCGTTGGCCGAGGTCGGCGTGCCGTACCAGGTGCGGGGCGGGGAGCGGTTCTTCCAGCGGGCCGAGGTGCGGCAGGCGATGGTCGCGCTGCGGTCGGCGGCGGCGCACGAGCCGACCGGCGAGCTGCCCAAGGTGGTGCGGGAGGTGCTGGCCGGGATCGGCCTGACCGACGAGCCGCCCGCCGGCGGGTCGGCGCGCGAGAAGTGGGAGTCGCTGCTCGCGCTCGTCGAGCTGGCCGAGGAACTCGTCACCACCGTGGACGGCGCGGACCTGCCGAAGTTCGTCACCGAGCTGGAGCTGCGGGCCGAGGCGCAGCACCCGCCGACCGTGGAGGGCGTGACCCTCGCGTCGCTGCACGCGGCGAAGGGCCTGGAGTGGGACGCGGTGTTCCTGGTCGGGCTGGTCGAGGGGACGCTGCCGATCCAGCACGCGGACGGCGACGAGGCGGCCGTCGAGGAAGAGCGCCGGTTGCTGTACGTGGGTGTGACGCGTGCGCGCGTGCACCTGTGGTTGTCGTGGGCGTTGGCGCGGGCCGCGGGCGGGCGTCGTTACCGCCGGCGCAGCCGGTTCCTCTACGGGCTGGTGCCCGAGGACCACCCGGCGTCGCGCGCGGTCAAGCGGGAGCCGCTGCAGCGCAAGCCGAAGCCGCAGTGCCGCGTGTGCGGGTCGGCGTTGGTGGACGCGCGGTCGATCAAGCTGAGCCGGTGCGCCTCGTGCCCGTCGGACGTCGACGAGGAGCTGCTGGCCAAGCTCCGGGCGTGGCGGGCGGACCGGGCGCGTGAGCTGAAGGTGCCCGCCTACGTCGTGTTCACCGACGCGACTCTCGTGGCGATCGCCGAGCAGCGCCCCGAGGACGTCGCGGGCCTGGTCGCCATCTCGGGCATCGGAGCGTCCAAACTGGACCGCTTCGGCGACGACGTGCTGTCCCTGGTGCGCGGCGAGCGGTGACGACTGTCCCGCCGGCGGGACAAAGCGCTCCCGTCAGCCTGACGTCGGCACGGTTGGTCCGGACGAGTGCTCGCGTCGCAGCGCTCTGTGCAGGGCAAACGCTGAACTTTCACACGATCGACAGGTATTTGGAAAAACCGGTTGCACCCGCCGTGCGCCGGGTCATAACCTGCTGAGGCCGGGCGCGAAGCGCCCGCTGGGGATTCAAGAGCTTGCAGTCGACACGAGACACCCGAGGAGGTGACCGGCCGTGAACACTCTCATGTGCTTCGAGACGCCCGGTTACCTGAAGTCCGGGGTCGTTCTCGTGTCCGGCGCTGCTCTCGTCGCGGGGGAGAAGTCTGCCCGCGATCGCCACGCCCTCAAGTGGGGCGCTGAGCGAGTTCAGCTGATCCAGGTGCCGGCGCCGCACGCGCCGACCGTCCGTCCGACTCAGATCGTTGCGCCGTCCGCGCACGAGCGAAGTACCTGACCACCTTGTAGTCAGGCCACGAAGCTCACCAAGGCCGCGGACCCGTAACCGGATCCGCGGCCTTTGTGCTGTTCAAACCCGTTTTACAACGCAGTTCGCACGACCAAAACCCCATGCAACACCCTTGACAGGAGTCCACCTGATGTTGACCGCGACCGTCCCCATAAACGGGACGTTGTCCACCGAGCCGGAGCTCGCCGGAGCGGGAGTCGCTTCTCTGATCGACACCGCGCCCGACGCCGGCTTGGAGCTTCCTTGCCGCACCAACAACCCCGACCTGTGGTTCGCCGACTCGCCGGCCGAGCTGGAGGAGGCGAAGCGGTTCTGCGCCTCCTGCCCGGTGATCGCCGAGTGCCTCGCCGGGGCGATCGCCCGCCACGAGCCGTGGGGCGTCTGGGGTGGCGAGATCTTCGAGCGCGGAGCCGTGATCGCGCGGAAGCGTCCCCGTGGACGCCCCCGCAAGGACGCGGCACCCGTTGTTCCCGCGGCGCCCGCCGCGACCGTTGTGCCCGCGGCGCCCGCCGCGACCGTTGTCCGGGGGGCTAACGACCAGGAGGCCGCCGCGTGACCACGTATCGATCCACCCGCGACGAAGCAATGCTCATCGAGATCAACCCCAAGGGGAACCCCATGCTGCTCGAAGAAAATCTCGCCAGATCCCGAATGCATGACGCGGAGATATACGCGCGACAGCATCGGCTGGCCCACCGGCTCATCGTCGCTCGCAGGTGGCGTCGGTTCGCCGGATGGGCCGCGCGCCGGGCCGCCCTGAAGGCCCACGCGATCTGAGTGCGCACGCCGGCCCGCCTGCCCCGTCACCTCGACGGGGCAGGCGGGCCTCCGCCGTAGCCACCGATCGCATTCCAGCGGAGAGCGATCGGCGGTGGGCGAGTCGAATGGACGGCAGCCGGCCGAGTGGTCGTGGTCGCGCTCGGGCCGAATTTCAAGCGGAGGGTTCGGCCCGCGGTGGGTACCGTCGACGTGTGGCAGCTCACTCTCACACCCATGCCCACTCGCACGACGGCATCGACTGGTCGTCGCGGCTGACCGCCCTGCGGCAGGCCGACGAACTGGACGGCGAGGCCCACCGCGTGGTCGCGCGGAGACTGGTGCGCGCCCTGCCCGACAACCCGACCGTGCTGGACGTCGGGTGCGGCGCGGGCGGGATGAGCGTGGCACTGGTCGAAGCCCTGTCCGCCCGGGGCGGGGGCACGGTGGTGTTGGTCGACGGCGCGCCGGAGCTGCTCGACGTGGCGACCGGCCTCGCGCGCTCGGCGGCCTCGTACGAGACCGACACGAGCACGACCACCGTGCACATCCGGCCCGTGCTGGCCGACCTCGCCACCGAGCGGCCGGCGGACCTCGCCGGGCCCGCGCAGCTGGTGTGGGCGTCGAACGTGGTGCACCACCTCCCGGATCAACGTGCGGCCGTGCTGGGGTTGGTCGACGCCGTCGCGCCGGGTGGGTGGTTGGCGCTGGCCGAAGGCGGCTTGGAGGGCAAGTTCCTCCCGTTCGACCTCGGCATCGGCGAACCGGGCCTGCAGGACAGGCTGGCGGCCGCCCGTGCCCAGTGGTTCGTGCGGATGCGCGAGAACACGGAAGGCGCCGTCCGGATGGCGGGCGGCTGGAACACCGCGCTCGCCGAGGCCGGCCTGGTCGAGGTGACGGCGTTCAGCTACCTGATCGACCACCCGGCGCCCGCCAAGCAGGCGGTCCGCGACTGGGCGGTGAACCGGCTGCAGTGGCACATGGAGGTCGCCGGCGACCTCCTGCACCCCGCCGACCGCCGCACGGTCAGCCGCCTCCTCGACCCACACGATTCCGCCTTCCTCGGGTTGCGCGACGACGTGTTCCTGCTGACCGCCAACACGGTGTACGTGGGTCGCAAGCCGTGACGGAGGCCTGTGCCCGATGCGGCCGGACGCGGTCCTCGGTGACCGATCCGGCAGACCTCCTCGCCTGGGTCCACCAACGAGAGCCCAGAGCACGGACCACCGGTGCCGGCGACCCCCGCTCGTCGGAGCGCTCGGACGCCCAGTGGCTGTGCCACGTCTGCGCGCGGGCGCATGTGCGAGACATCGAGGGCAAGCTGCCCAGCGACTACTGGAACTAGCCGGTCCGGCCGCCAGTTCGACGGCCTGGTGCGCTGGATGAGCGCCGGGGCGGCGGGGCGACTCGGTCTTCGGGCTGGTGGCGGAGGGTGTGGATTCGGCCGGGCGAGCTCGGGCAATGGAGCGGGCCGGTGGGCAAGGCTGGGGTTGACCGGTGAGATCCGCGGCTGTGTGAGCCGGCGGGGTGTGACTGCCCGCCGGTCCGGTCGGCTGCTGGTGGGCGTGGGGCCGGCGGGGTGAGGCTGCCGGTCGGGCCGGTCGGGCGGTGGGTTTGGCCGGTGGGGTGCGGCTGCGTGTCTGGTGCCGGGTGGGTGCGTGGGCGTGGGCGGGTGGTTGGTGTGGGTGGGCGGGGTTGGTGGGTGGGTGGTTAGCGGAGTAGGGCGGCTAGGAGTTTCAGGGTTGACCTTGGGGTGGCTGAGCCCCGCTTGCTGCCCGCGTTCAGCTCCGCGGTCAGGCCGGCGACCGTGCACAGGCCCGTGGACACCGCCGTCGCCAGCATGTGGTGTTGGCGCAACGGGTTCGGGTCGTGGCGGGCGGCGTCCAGGGCTGCCCTTGTCGGCTCGGCCACGGGGAGGCCGTCGCGCAGCACGACCTCGGGCGGGCGGGTCGTGCGTTCCAGGATCACCTGGTCGGGGTTGGCTCGGCGGGTCGCCGGCGGGCTCAGCAGGTGGATCTTGGGGTGTGGGTGGGGCAGGGGTGTGAGGCCGTGGGCGCGCAGGGCGTCGACGCCGGTGACGACCGCGCCTTCACCGGCGTAGGCGAGGGCAGCCCGGACGCGTTGCGCCCTCGTGGGCGGCGCGGGGCTCAGCAGCAGGACGCCCGGCAGGATGCGTTGCCACGGCCCGCCGGGGCGGCACTTGAGGTCGATCACGTAGCCGGGGACGCCGGCCGCTTTCAGCTCCGCGGTCTTGATCACGTCGGTCATGCTTCGATCTTCGGGTGGTTCCGGGGATCGGGCCAGTGGCCGGTCGTGATCTGTGGACAACTAGACGGGCTGTGGACAACTCAGTCGTCGAAGCCCGGTTGCCAGCGGGCGACGATGGCCCTGGCCTGCACGTTCGCGTCGAGCTGGCAGAGGATGCCCGTCGCGCCCAACGTCACCCTGTGGATAAGCAGGTACTGGGGCGGCAGGTTCAGCGACCGTCCCGTCTGCGACTCGGGGCTCCGGAGGTCGCCGACGCGCTCCGCCTGCTTCTGCAGCCACCGCCGGGTGAAGTGGAACGTCTCCGTCCGCAGCGGCTCGACGAACGGCGCCAGGTAGTTGAGGACGTCCTCGGCGTGCAGTTCGGTGCCGGGCCGGATGAACCGCTCCGCCCGCAGCAGCTCCACGAGGTCCTGGGACCGGCCGTCCAGCGCCAGCCTGGTCATCAGGCCGAGCGTCTTGGGCAGCCCGTCGGGCAGCCGCGCGACGGCCCCGAAGTCGAGCACGCGCAGCCGGCCGTCGTCACCGAGCATGAAGTTGCCCGGGTGCGGGTCGGCGTGCAGGAGCCCGGACCGGCTCGGCGCGGAGAAGTGGAACTCCGACAGGAGCTGACCGGCCAGGTCGCGCTCCTCGGGTTCACCCTCTCGGATGATCTTCGACAGCGGGACGCCGTCGGTCCACTCGGTGACCATCACCTTCGGCGAGCTGGCCACCACGCGCGGCACGAGCACCCGGTCGTCACCGTCGAACGCCTTGGCGAACACCCGCTGGTTGTCGGCCTCGGTCCGGTAGTCCAGCTCCTCCAGGTACCGGTCCCGCAGCTCCTCCAACAACGGCTTGACCTCGGTGCCGGGCATGATCGCCTGCAACACCCGGCTGAACCGCAGCAGTTGCTTCAGGTCGGTCTGCAGCGCCTCGTCGGCGCCGGGGTACTGCACCTTCACCGCCACGTCGCGGCCGTCGTGCCACACCGCCCGGTGCACCTGGCCGATGCTCGCGGACGCGGCCGGGTTGTCGTCGAACGACGAGAACCGCTTCGCCCACCCCGCGCCGAGCTGCTCGGCCAGCACGCGGTGCACGGTGCGCGAGGGCATCGGCGGCGCGGCCGTCTGGAGCTTGGTCAACGCCTCGCGGTACGGCTCGGCCAGCTCGTCCGGCACCGCGGCCTCGAACACGCTCAGGGCCTGGCCGAACTTCATCGCGCCGCCCTTGAGCTGCCCGAGCACCGCGAACACCTGCTCCGCGGTCTTCGCCGACACCTCGGCGCTGACCTCCTCGGAGCTGCGGCCTGCCAGGCGCTTGCCCCAGCCGCCCACCACGCGGCCCGCCACGCCGAGCGGGAGACTGGCCAGCTTGGCGGTGCGGTGCGCTGCCTTGCGCGGGATCTCGCTCACCCGGTGATTCTCCTCCCGCCCGTGCACGAGTTCGCAGTGGTTCGCGCCTCTCCCACAAAACCTACACAGCCCAACCTGAGGGACGGATCAAGTCGCCGAACGGCACTCACAGCGGGGGTGCACGGGCGCCAGGTGGTGTTCGACCGCCCCGGTGAACGCGTCGACCTCCAACGTCGCGTCCCACGTCGGCGGCCTGGTCCCGGACGCGGTCCCGACGGACGCGCCGGGCGGGCCGTCGAGCGCCAGGAGAACCTGCCCGACCGCGACGCCGGCGGTGGCCGTGACGGTGGCCAGGTCGGCGTGCTGGGACCGGCCGACGAGCTGGGCGGCGACCAGCGGCCACGTCGGGTCGACGTCGGCCTGGTGCCGGTCCGCGCACCTCAGGCAGCTGCTGCGACCGGGCACGACCAGCGGTCCGACCACGCCGAGCCCTTCGCGGACCCGCACGGCCAGGTGGGGCGTGCGGTCGGCGAGGAGCTGGTGCAGCAGCTCCGGGGCGGGCACCAACGCGTCGGCCAGCACCACGAGGTCCGGCCCGCGAGCGCCCGACCGCACGGTCCCGCACGCCCGGCGCACCGCGTCCCGGGCGGCGTCGGCGCGCGGTCTGCCGACGTCCGACTCGGTGTAACCCGATCCGGTGTCCTCAGGCCCGACGCGGCCCCGCGCTATCACCCGAACGTGTGCCACTCCGGCGGCCGCGAGGAGCGTCGCGACGATCACCGCGAGCGGCCCGTCGCCGCGCACGACGACGGCCTTGGCGGCACGGGTGGCGGCCAGCCCGGTGGCCGGGCGGCGGCTGCGCAGCGCCCACCCGGTCGCCTCGGCGGTCAGCCGGGGGTGCGGCGGGGGCACGGCCTCCTCCACCAGCCCGGCGCGCGTCAGGCCGTGCAGGAGGCCGACCAGCTCGGCCGCCTGGCGACCGTGACCGGCGAGACGTTGTCGCAGGTCGGTGAGGGTGTGCTGGCCGGTGAGGCCGAGCAGGACGGACGCCATCGGCTCGGGCACGTCCTCGACGAGCATGGCGTGCCGCGGGTCGGTGCCGATCTGCACGACGCCCTCCCGGCGGCGCAGCAGCGGCAGGCCGGGCAGGACCCTGGGGCGGTTGGGGAGATCCACACCGTCAGCGTGCCGACGATCGCCGGCCCGGCAAAACGGCTGTCCACAGGCTTCTGAGTTGTCCACAGGCGGGCCTGACCAGGCTTGACGGACCTGGTCGAGCCGCGGAGCCTGAACGGGCGGCCGGGCAACGCAGGACCCGGCCACCCGCCGGCGTCAGACCTTCGCCTTGCCGAGGATCCGGGTCACCGTGGTCCCGCAGACCGGGCACTTGCCTTTGGCCATCCTGCGGTTGTTGCTCTCGTGCACCTCGCCCGTGAAGTCCCGCTTCTCACGGCACTTGACGCAGTAGCCGTTGTAGGTCTCGGCCACGGCTTCCTCCCTTGTTTCGAGAGTGCGGGGCGATCTGCGCCACACTCGGGGGTTGCGCTGCACGCTACCTCCGGGAACGCCGCTCCGCTGCACGCCGCGGCCGGCGTGTCCAGCCGCCTTTCGGACGAACCTGCCGGTAGGTCCCCCGACAGACCGCCGCTTGGCCGCCGCGGATTGTCGGTCTCTGGCCTTACCGTGAACGCCATGCCCGAACCGCAGGTGGAGGTGCGGCGCAGCGCCCGGCGCCGTCGCATGGTGAGCGCGTACCGCGAGGGGGACACGGTCGTCGTCCTGCTGCCGGCTCGCATGAGCAAGAGCGAGGAGAAGCACTGGGTCGCGGAGATGCTGAGCCGCCTCCAGCGCAGCGAGACCCGCCGGCGTTCCCCCACGCGCACGTCGGACGCCGCGCTGCTCGCCCGGTGCGAGGAGCTGGCCGACCGGTACCTGGACGGCGTGCAGCCGAGCAGCGTGCGCTGGGTGCCGCCGATGCGCACGAGGTGGGCGTCGTGCACGCCGAGCGAGGGCACGATCCGGATCAGCGAACGGCTGCGCGACGTGCCCGGCTGGGTGCTCGACTACGTGCTGGTGCACGAGCTGGCGCACCTGGAGGTCCCCGGGCACGGCAAGGACTTCTGGGACCTCGTGCACAGGTACCCGAAGGCCGAGCGGGCCATCGGGTACCTGGAGGGCCTCTCGGCCGCGGCGGGCCTGGGCATCACCGAGGAGGACTGAGGTGAACGGCCGCTGCTCCGCGGCCGGCGGCCCGGAGGTCGGTCGTTCGCGCCTGATCTCCGACGATCGACCAGCGTGATCGCCACGAGATGAGGCGCGAACGACCGACGCGACCTCGCGGGGGAGCGGGGCGCTACTCCCCGTCCTTCTCCGGTTCGTCCTTCTCGCGGAGGGTGCGCTCCAGCTCCGCCATCGGGTCCTCCAGCGCCTTGCGCGTCTGGCCGAACCGCTCGGCGAACTCCATCGGGTCGTCCAGGTCCTCCGCCGTGGGCACGAGGTCCGGGTGGTCCCACACGCTGTCGCGCTGCTCGATGCCGTGCTGGTCGCCGAGGAGCTTCCACAGCGCCGCCGCCGACCGGTGCCGGCGGGGCCGCAGCTCCAGGCCGACGAGCGTGGCGAACGTCTGCTCCGCCGGCCCGCCGGACGCGCGCCGCCTGCGCAGCGTCTCCCGCAGCGCCTCGGCGCCCGGCAGCCGCTCGCCGACCGCCTCGTTCACCACCACGTCCACCCAGCCCTCGACCAGGGCCAGCAACGTCTCCAGCCGGGTCAGCGCGGCCTTCTGCTCGGGCGTGGTCTGGGGTTCGAGCATCCCCGACTTCATCGCCTCTTCGATGCTCGCCGGGTTCGCCGGGTCGATCTGCCCGGCCAGCTGCTCCAGCGCCGACGTGTCGACGGTGATGCCGCGGGCGAACTCCTCGACCGTGTCCAGCAGGCGCTGCCGCAGCCACGGCACGTGGCTGAACAGCCGCTGGTGCGCCGCCTCGCGGGCGGCCAGGAACACCAGCACCTCGCTGGCGGGCCGCTCCAGGCCCTCGGTGAACTTCTCGATGTTGGCCGGCAGCAACGCGGCCGTGCCCTCGGGGCCGAGGGGCAGTCCGACCTCGGTGGACGTCAGCACCTCGGAGCCGAGCTGCGCCAGCGCGCCGCCGAGCTGCGAGCCGAACGCCATGCCGCCCATCTGTCCCAGCATGGACAGCAGCGGGCCGGCGGCCTCCTTCGCCTCGGCGGGCATCGCCTCGACCCACGCGCCGGACACGCGCCGCGCCACCGGGTCGCACAACCGCTGCCACGTCGGCAGCGTGCGCTCCACCCACTCGCGCGCGGTCCAGCTCTGGGTCGTGCGGGACCCGGCGGGCAGCGCCGTCGCGGGGTCGAGCCACATCTCGGCGAGGTGCACCGCGTCGGTGACCGCGCTGTTCTGGTCGGGGCTGAACCCCAGGCCGGAGCCGCCCGTGCCGGCGAGCTGCTGGAGGGCGATCTGCTTCGCGAGGTCGTAGTTGACCGGCCCGGACGACGTGCCCGCATTGCTGAACATCGCACCGAGCTGGCTCAGCATCGCGCCGAGCTGGTTGAAGTCGAAGGGGTTCTCCCCTTGGTCTCCGGGTTTGCGGTTGCGGTCGTCGGGGTCCTGCGGGCTGAACCCGAAGGGCAGGTCACTCATGCCACCACGGTACGCGGGACGACCGCGCCGTGCGGTACCGGTTCGCCGGCAGCGTGACGGGGTGGTCGTACCCTGTCGGGCGTGACCGAAGGCACCGACACCGCCGTGGACCAGGCACCAACCCCACCGCCCGCGCCACGGCGCGGCCTGACCCGGCGGACGTGGACCCTCGTGGTCAGCCTCGTGGTCGTCCTCGCGCTCGGTCTGCTCGGCGGGTTCGCGCGCGTGCCGTACGTGGCGCTGGGCCCCGGCCCGACCTACGACACGCTGGGCCAGGTCGACGGCGGCGACGTGGTGGCCGTCGACGGCCAGGAGACGTTCCCGACCGGCGGCAAGCTCACCATGACGACGGTCTCGCTGACCGACGACGTGTCGCTGTTCGGCGCGCTCGGCCTGTGGATCAGCGGCCGGTACGCGCTCGCGCCGCGCGAGGAGTTCTTCCGCCCGGGGGAGTCGGAGCAGGAGGTCCGCGACCAGAACGTGAAGGCGTTCCAGGATTCGCAGACCAGCGCCGAGGTCGCCGCGCTGCGCTACCTCGACTACCCGATGAAGGTCGTCGCCGCGGAGATCAACAAGGACAGCGCCGCGGCCACCGTGCTGGAGCCCGACGACCGGCTGCTGGAGGTCAACGGCAGGCAGATCGCGAGCGCCGACGACGTGCGGGGCGCTTTGGAGCAGACCAAGCCCGGCGACCAGGTCTCGCTGACCTACCAGCGCGGGTCGGACCGCAAGACGTCGACGGTGACGCTCGGCCGCACCGAGGGCCGGGAGACCGGTTTCCTCGGCGTGCTGCCGCTGGACCGCGCGGACGTGCCGTTCGACATCAAGATCAGCCTGAGCGACGTGGGCGGCCCGTCGGCCGGCCTGCTGTTCGCGCTGTCGATCGTCGACAAGCTGACCCCGGGCGAGCTGAACGGCGGCAAGTCCGTCGCGGGCACGGGCGAGATCAACGACCGCGGCGAGGTCGGCCGCATCGGCGGCATCGGGTTCAAGATGGTCGCGGCGCAGGAAGGCGGCGCCACCGTGTTCCTCGTGCCGGCCGGCAACTGCGACGAGGCCAAGCAGCACGCCCCGGAGGGCATGCGCCTGGTCAAGGTCGAGACGCTGGACGACGCCGTCCAGTCCTTGGAGTCCCTCGGCAAGGGCGGCGACGCGCCGAGCTGCTGACGCCGCGGCCAGGCCGGCGACGCCCGGCCGGCCCGCGCCCGG
>NZ_JBHTLK010000053.1:0-35923 GCF_042678885.1 Saccharothrix hoggarensis | reverse complement strand
CTCGACGCCGCCGCGCGCGGGCACCGCCACGGCCTGCCAGCCGGCGGCCCGGCCGTACCGCACCGTGCCCTCGCGGCGCATGGTCGGCACCGTCCCCGCGCCGCGGAACGGCAGGTCGGCGGTGTCGTGCTCGGGGAACTCCGCGGTCCACGCCGCCTTCAGGTACAGCGCGTTGACCAGCGTCGCGACGGTGTCGGACGTGATGTGACCGGGCGCGAGCAGCTCGGGGATCAGCTGGTGCGTGGTCTCGGCGACGTCGGCGTTGATGAGCTTGCGCGCGCCCTCCGGGTCCGCGGCGAACGGCGCGGAGCGGACCTTCGCGCCCGGCCAGCCCGCGAGGTCGGTGAGGAAGCCGTCGTTGACCGGCAGCCCTTCCCACGCCCAGAGCGTGTTGGCGACGGCGAACTCCGCGTCGTCGCCGACCACCGCGCCCTTGAGCACCTTGGCGTGGTCCGTGCCGAGCAGCGCGACCAGCTCCGCCTCCGTCTCGCCCCTCGCGGCCTGCGCGGCCATGCCGAGCGCGCTCGCCACCGAGTACGGCGACCAGCAGGCGTTGCTCGCGCGGTCGGGCGCGACGGCGTCGTGCAGGGTGAGGGCGAACGTCAGGTGCGCTCGATCAGGCACTGGGTCTCCTCGACCGTGGCGGACTCGTCGGGGTCGGACTCGTCCGGGATGGGGCGTTCGCCCGCGCCGCTCACCGGGCCGGGCGGTCGGGGGTGGCGGGGTTCGCGCACCCCGGCGGAACCGCCGCCGGGCGGGTCGTCGGGACCGTCGTACGGCAACTCGCGGGCGACGTGCACCGGGTCACGGCTCGGTCGGCGCCACGGCCACCGGCGACCCGGAGGTCGGCTGGAGTCATCGGCCATGACGTCGAGTGTGCCACCGGTCACGCGGTCCCGGGGTCGGCCGGGGCGCCGCGGTCCGCCAGGGCCCTCCGCCACGCGACGGCCTGCGCGTCGGTCAGCGAGGCGACCTGGTCCACGACGACGCGCAGCCGCTCGGCGTCGTTGCCCGCGGCGGCCCAGGCGGGCCGGAACGCCGGGTCCAGCGTGTGCGGCGCGCCGGCCAGCAGCAGGTGGACGAGTTCGGCGACCAGCTCCCGCTGCACGGCCTGCATCGCGAGCCGTGACGGGTCGCTCATCACGTACCGCACCGCCACCGCCTTCAGCAGCGCCACCTCGGCCGCGACCTGCGGCGGGACGACCAGGTCGGCCTGGTAGCGGCTCAGCGGGCCGTCGCCGTGCACCTCGCGGGTGGCCCCGACGGCGGCCGACGCGAACCGGCCGACCAGCTCGCTCGTGAGGCGCTTCAACGCCACCTGCGCGCGCAGCGACCCGTCGTACTCGGCCAGTTCCGCGATGACCGGCAGGGCCAGCAGCTCCGCGGCGGTGGCTTCGAGCGTGGAGACCGGCTCGTCGGAGAAGTGCTTGGCGGCCAGGCCCGCGATGGCGGCGCGCTCCACCGGGTCGCCGAGCGCGGACAGGCTGATCCGGTGGGCGAGGACGCCGTCCTCCACGTCGTGCACGGAGTAGGCGACGTCGTCGGCCCAGTCCATCACCTGCGCCTCCAGGCAGCGCTTGCGATCCGGCGCGCCTTCCCGCAGCCACGTGAACACGTCGAGGTCGTCGTCGTAGGCGCCGAACTTCGCCATCCCCGGCCGGCGGGTCCACGGGTACTTGGTGGCGGCGTCGAGGCACGCGCGGGTGAGGTTGAGGCCCTGGGCGGTCTTGGGTTCGAGCCGGGTCAGGATGCGCAACGTCTGGGCGTTGCCCTCGAAGCCGCCGCACGGCCCGGCCAGCTCGTCCAGCGCGCGTTCCCCGTTGTGCCCGAACGGCGGGTGCCCGATGTCGTGCGCGAGGCCGGCCGTGTCGACGACGTCCGGGTCGCACCCGAGCTCCTCGCCGATGCCGCGGCCGATCTGGGCGACCTCCAGCGAGTGGGTCAGCCGGGTCCGCGGCACGCCGGTGACCTCGGCGCCCTCGCCGGGCCCGACGACCTGGGTCTTGCCCGCGAGCCGGCGCAGGGCAGCCGAGTGCAGCACCCGCGCCCGGTCCCGCGAGAACGGCGTGCGCCGCTCGGTGCGGGCGCCGGGCAGCACCGCTCCCTTGGGCTCCTCGGGGAGCAGCCGCGCGGAATCGTGCTCGGTGTAGCCAGAACCGGTGTGGCCCGAGCCGGTGTGGCCCGGACCGGTGTAGCGCTGACTCATCCACCCAGCGTAAGGGCGAGCGGGCCACCGCTACCCGCCGGCGGCGCCGCCCGCCCGTGCCGCCATCCGACGAATCGCCGCCGCTCGCTCCCGGTCCGGCGCGTCCGGGAACCCGTCGAGGATCGCCGCGGCCTCCTGCCAGTGCCGCACCGCGTCCTCGGCCGCGCCGGTGGCCTGCACGGCGCGCGCCAGGTTGTCCAGCGCGTGGGCGAGCCACCACGGCTCGTCGACGTCCCGGTGGATCGCGATCGCCCGCGAGTGGAACGCCGTGGCGTCCTCGGGCCGGCCGAGCCGCTGGTACGCCTCCCCCGTGTGGTCCAGCGCGCGGGCCTCCCGGCCCCGGTTCCCCAGCGCGCGTTGCAGGATCGCGGCCTGCTGCAACAGCTCCAGCGCCTCTTCGGGGTGCCCGGCGGCGATCCGCGTGCGGCCCAGTTCCACGAGCGACAGCGCGGCGATGACGCGGTCGCCGGAGCCGGTGGCGATCCGCAGGGCGCGGCGCGCGGCGTCCTCCGCGTCGGCGAGCCAGCCCAGTCCGCGCAGGACTCCGCTGAGGTCCACCAGCGCGTCGATCTCCATCGCCTCGTTCCCGAGCCGGCGCACCTCGGCCACGGCGAGCTCCAGGTGGCGGCGCGCCTCGTCGGGCTTGCCCAGCTCGGCGCAGGCGATGCCGAGCAGGTGCGCGGCGAACGCGCCGGAACGGGCCTCGGACAGCTCCTCGGCGAGCGCGCGGGACGCGGTGAAGAGCGACTCGGCGGTGGACAGCTCGCGCAACCGGAGGCGGACCATGCCGGCGCCGTTGAGCGCGTCGATCTCGGCGACCCGGTCGCCCAGCTCCCGCAGGATCGGCAGCGCCTCGTCGTAGCGGGCGAGGGCGAGCCGGAGCTCCTGGTGCTGGGTGTACGCGCGGCCCAGGCTGGTGAGCATCGCCGCCTCGGCCGCCCGGTCGCCGACGCGCCGTGCCGCCTCCAGCCCCACCCGCACGGTGGTGAACCAGTCGTCGAACGGGTGCCGGTACTCGAACAGCCCCCGCAGGACCTCGGGCAGCTGCCACGCGATGTCGTGGAAACCGGCGTTGGCGGCGGTGAGCACGGCCGCCACCAGGTTGGCGCGCTCGGACTCGTACCAGTCGACGGCCGCCTCGTGGCCCGCGAAGTCGGGCGGCGGGTGCACGCCCTCGGGCGGCTCCGCCAACGCGAACCTCGTGGTGGCGTACATGCTCGCGGCCATCGCGGCGTTCGCGCTGTGCAGGTACCACGCGAGCACGCGGCGCAGCGCCGCCCGTTGCCCCTCCGGGGGTTCCTCCAGCTGCACCTGGTCGGACGCGTAGGCCCGCAGGAGGTCGTGGAACTGGTAGCGGTCGCGACCGCTC
This sequence comes from Saccharothrix hoggarensis, assembly GCF_042678885.1. Classification (GTDB taxonomy): domain Bacteria; phylum Actinomycetota; class Actinomycetes; order Mycobacteriales; family Pseudonocardiaceae; genus Actinosynnema; species Actinosynnema hoggarensis. The sequence continues at coordinate 32,348 of NZ_JBHTLK010000053.1, read as the reverse complement.
TGTTCGAGCATGTGCACTCCCACGAGCACGTCGAGCAGGTGCCGGGCCCGGCCCGGCGGCACGCCGGCGAGCGCCGCCGCCGACGCGGAACCGAAGTCGGGGCCGGGGTGCAGCCCCAGCAGGCGGAAGAAGCGGGCGACGTCGACCGACAGCGCCCGGTACGACCACGTGAACACCGCCCGCACCGCGCCGGCCTCCTCGTCGTCGTCGGACGACAGGAGGCTCCACAGCACCGACTCGTCACGCAGGTCCCTGATCAGGTCGCCGAGCGGCGTGCGCGGGCGGCTCGACGCGCGCTCGCCCGCGATGCGCAGGGCGATCGGCAGCCGGGCGCACAGGTTGGCCAGCTCGGCGACGTCGTCCGGGTCGACCTCGCTGCGGTAGCCGTTGATCGTGGCCCGCAGGAGGGTGATGGCCTCGGCCTCCGTCAGCACGTCCAGCACGAGCCGGCGGGCGCCTTCCCGCGCGACCAGGCCGGAGAGGCTGTTGCGGCTCGTGACGACGGTGAGGCACGTCTCCGTGCCCGGCAGCAGCGGCCGGACCTGGCTGGTGCCGAACGCGTTGTCCAGCACGACGAGCACCCGCCGTTCGGCGAGCAGCGAGCGGTAGAGGGCGGCGCGCGCGTCCAGGTCGCGCGGGATGGCGCCCGGTGGCACGTCGAGCGCGCGGAGGAACCGTTCCAGGGCCTGGTCGGGGGTCACCGGGACGTCCGGGTCGTAGCCGCGCAGGTTCACGTACAGCTGGCCGTCGGGGAACTTGTCCTTCACCCGGTGCGCCCACCGGATCGCCAAGGACGTCTTGCCCACCCCGGCCGTGCCGACGAGAACGCACGCGGGGCCGCCGCCCACCATCGCCATGTCCATCCAGTCGAGCGCGGCCGACCGGTTCACGAACACCCGCACGTCGGCGGGGAGCTGCTTGGGGACCGGTCCGCCCGCCGACCGCCCCCGGTGGAAGTGCACGCCGCCGCTGACGTCCCGCGCTTGGACGACGTTGCTCGCGCCACCGGACAGGCGCGAGCGCGTGTCGCCGTCCACGTCCGCCCGGCGCTCGTCCCCGGCCCGGCGCTCGTCCCCGGCGCGGTCGTCCTGCGGCTCGTCCTGCCGGCCGTCGTGCGGTTCGTCGGCCCGCTCGTGGCTCGCCACGGGGTCAGACCGCCGGCTGGGGCGAGTCGATCCGCATCAGGCCGTTGACCAGCGCGACGACCCACCCGTTGACCAGTCGGGCCACCACCGTGCCGGGCGTGTAGTCGTGCGCGCACTCGACCGCCGTGACGCGGTCGGTGTTCACCCGCCGCTCGTCGGCCAATTGGACCAGCACGCCGACCGCGCCGAATTTCGCGTGCAGGGCCACCGCGTCACCGACGCGCGCCCGGTCCGCCACCAGTAAACGTTGTTCCGGGGTGTGCTCCGGCCAATAGGAACCGGACCCCTGGGGCCGTTTCTCCGAAAAGTACTTCTCCACGTCATCGAGCAACCGGTCGAGCAGCCTCGGTGCGGCGGCGAAGAGCCTGAGGAAGAGTTCGTCGAAACCGTCGCGTTCGGACAGCTCCACCGGTTCCTGTAAGAGGACGTCGCCCGCGTCGAATTCGGGCGACATCTCGTGCAGCGTTATTCCGCACGCGTCACGGCGGTCGTCCACGAGATAGGGCAGCGGATTCGGCCCGCGGCCCGCGGGCAGCAACGACGGGTGGACGTTCACCGCCCACCTCGCCGCGAGTCTTTGCACGGGTATCCGGTACAGGTAGGCGGCCGACACCAGGAGGTCGACGCCGAGGCTGTTGAACGTCGCCACGACCGCCTCCGTCGGGCGTCCCTGCACCACCGGCACCCGGGCGCGGTGCGCGAGTCCCAGCACGTTGCCGGTCGGGTGTCCCGGCGGACTGGTCAGGCACAGCACCACGTCCACGTCGGCGCGCCGGAGCAACGCCGCCAAGCAGGAGGAAAAGAAATCGTGGCCGGCATAGGCGATCCGGAGCTTTGCCATGGAAACCCCTATAGCATTCGCAATTCCGCGGAGGTCGAAGCGCAGCATTCAACGTTAGCAGAACTGCCATAGGGATGCCCTATGATGGCTCTCGACCAGTGGGGCGACGCGCACTGACGCGGGACGCGCAGTGACGACCCGGAACCCGTGGGGTGAACCCAATAGGACCAAGCCTGACTCGGCCGACCACCCCCTTGCGCCCGGGCGTGGTCACACAGCGCACACCTGATGCCGCGATCGACCCAACGCCACCGCAATTGTGCGGCCCCGCCGAACCCCTTGGACAGATTGCCGCCGGCTGACCGACTTCGGTAAAGTCGAGAACTCGGAGGAAATTCGCGCACGGGCTGGAATTCGGGGGTTCCGATGAAGCTTGAGATCCTCTACAAAGATCCCGCCAGCGGTAGCGGCTGCCCGACGGTCTACCTCGCCGAGAGCGGCGAATTCGTGGTGCAGGGGCCGGAGGTCGACGCCGCGACGAAGGACGAGCTGGTGTCCGTCGTCCCGGGCGAGACGGCGGTGCGCCTGGCTCCGGAGGTGCTGTTGAGCGCCGCGCTGCGCTACGTCGACCGCGGCCGGGACCAGCGCGCTTCCTGAGCCCCGGTCAGAGCAGGATGCCGTCGAACGCGCCCGCCGGCGCCTTCATCAGGTGGTAGTAGAGCAACGCGCCCGTCTCGCGGCGGATGTAGAACAGCTGCGTCGCGCGCGTCTGCACGTTCGGACCGCTGCGCGTCGGCGACGTCCACGCGGACAGGCCCTCGTCCTCCGCCATCGTCCTGGCCCGCAGCGAGTGCCACGGGTCGCTGACGATCACAGCGGTGGTCAGGGACTTCTCGCGGGCGGCGGCGGCGAGCGCGCGGATGCTGCCGAGCGTGTCGGTGCCCTCGCCGACTTCGAGGATGCGGTCGGACGGCACGTCGTGCGCCTCCAGCCAGATCCGGCCGGCCTCGCCCTCGGTGAAGTTGTCACCCGGCTGACGTCCGCCGGTGGTGGCGATGTAGTTGACGACGCCCTGCTCGTACAGCCGGCGCGCGTGCTCCAGCCGTGCCTCCAGCACCTCGGACGGCACGCCGTTGTACTGGGCCGCGCCGAGCACGACGGCCATGTCGGCGTGCGTGCGGTCGTCCTCGCGGGCGACCTGCCACACCCGGAACGCGGTGCCGCCGACGACGAGGAGTCCGATCACGAGCCCGCCCAGGACGGCGCGGGTCACCAGCCTGCGGAGTCTCGGCAGGAACGTCACGCCGGGGATGATTCCACACCCAGGCCACCGCGCGGGCTGCCAGGATCGCGGTCATGGCAGCAGACCAGCCGACGATCGTCGCGACCTCCGGTGGTTTCCGCGCGGGCCACCGCACCAACCTGGAGTTCCACCGCCTCGTCCACCACGCCGTCGACCTGTCCGGCGTGCACGGCCGCAAGCCGAGGCTGTGCCACGTCGGCACGGCGAACGGCGACCAGCGGTGGTTCAACGCGGACGTGTCCGAGGCGGGCGCGCTCGCCGGGTGGGAGGTGTCGCACCTGAACCTGTTCACCATGCCGCCGACGACCGACCTCGCCGGCTGGGTCGGCGAGCACGACGTGGTGTGGGTGGGCGGCGGGTCGGTGGTGAACCTGCTCGCCGTGTGGCAGGCGCACGACCTGGGTTCCGCGCTGCGGAAGGCGTGGCAGGACGGCGTGGTCCTCGGCGGGGTGTCCGCGGGTTCGATCTGCTGGTTCACGGGTGGCTCGACGGACTCGTTCGGCCCGGAACTGCGGGTCGTCACCAACGGCCTGGGTTTCCTGCCGTACGGCAACGGCGTGCACTACGACTCCGAGGAGGCGCGTCGGCCGACGATCCACGCGGCGGTCGCGTCGGGCGAACTGCCGGTGACCCACTGCACCGACGACGGCGCCGGCCTCGTCTACTTCGGCACGGAACTGGTGGAGGCGGTGTCCGAGCGGGCACGCGGCGGCGCGTACGTCGTGCGGCGGGACGAGTCTTCGGGCGCCGTGCAGGAGGACCCGCTCGACGTCAGGCGGCTGTGACACGACCGCGTCGGCCCGCGGAGCTCTGTCCCGGACACGCCACCCGCCGTCAAGGCACCCGACTTGGATACCTCGGCGGCGGTGGCGCGGGCGGCGGTGGCGCCTTCAGGTTCGGGAGGTCAACGCCTGCGTCCGCCCTCCGGCAACCCGCCGCGGTAGGCCCGCACCGACTCGGACCCGTGCATGTCTCGATCGGGCCGCTCCAGCACTTCGGACTCCAGGTCGCGGAGCACCCTTCGCTGCTCCTCGGTCAGCGCCGCGCGTTCATCCGGCGTCAGGTCCGCCCAAGTGAGTCTGCCGTCGCGGAACTTCGACCGGAGTTCCCGGAACGAAGGCGTCGAAGAAGAGCGTGTCATGGCCGAATGGTTCCTCCTCCCGCCGACAGCGGACAAGAGGCGAAGGACCCCCGCCGCCGTTCTCCGGCACACGCGGTGACCTCGGTCAGTGGTTGCCGCGCAAGTCACGCGCCGCGCGGATGGCCGGTGCCACTACATCGTCGAGGTACGGCGTCGAGAAGGATCTACCCCAGTTCAGCGACGAATGTGGGCCCATCTGGTGCGGATGACCGAACGACGCCAGGTAGACAGGCACACCGGCCAGGTGGACGTGTTCGAGGTTCGGCACGAGAGTCCGGGCACGTGTTACGAGCGGATCGATCCCGACCCGAGAGGGACGGCTTTGCAGGATGCACAACGTCGGTTCCAGGATCCGCACCGTCGCGGCGAGGTGGGGCAGGCAGTTCGCGGTCATCACCGCGGTTCCCCGTGACGCAGTGGTACCGGTGGCCACCGCCGAACACAGCCGGACGTTGACCAGCGCGTAGGCGTCCATGACGTGCACCGGCTGCGGGGTGTTGGCCAGGTCGAGCAGCTCGCCATGCCGGTCGGGGCCCGGCGTGCGGCCGAAAGCCAGTCTCAGCGCGCTCGCGGTGCCCTTCATGTGCGGCTTCCGGCTCCGCGGGTCACCTGCGATCACCGGCTGCTGCTCCAACCTCCGTTCCGCCAAAGTGACGAGCTCACGATCCCTGCCGGTCTCCATGCCCAGCAGGAGCACGCGCCACGGCAGGCCGTCCTCCACGACGTCGTAGTGGTGGCCGACGTGCGACAGCTGGCCGCGCCAGAACGACGTGCCCTGACGCCGCAACGCCGACGCGCGACATGCTGCCTCACGGGTGCAGCAGAAGCCGCTCTCGCCCAACACCTGGGCGCTCATGTACCGGTCCAACTCGGAGATGCGTAACCGGGTCCGCTCGGGATCACTGCGCAAACTCACCCACGGCACGATAGGACAGGTCACGGGCCGCGGGTGCGGAAGGGGACGGGGATGGCGAAGTTGTTGGCGGCGTTGGACGACTACGCCGACGTCGAGTGGAACGTGTTCGGCCTCATCGACGACGACCGGGTGGAGCCGGGCGAACCCGGGTGGGCCGCCCTGGGGTCGCCGGAGACGATGTTGACCGGCAGGAACGGCGCGATCTTCCGCAGCGGCGGGGCGATGCACCGGGCCGGCGTGCGGCTGGAGTCGTGGGACGGCCCGCCGGAACCGGCGGGGGGTTCGTGGGACGCGGTGTGGGAGGACGAGATTCCCCTGACGTCGGGCGTGCTGCGGCTGGCCGCCGTGACGGCGGGGGTGTCGGAGCGGACGCTGGGGCTGGGCGCTCCCGGCGTGTACCGGCTGCGCGTGTGCTGCCGGGGTCGGCAGGCCGCGCTCGAAGCGGGGTCCATGCCGTACACGGATGACGTGGTGGAGCACTGGGTGATGCAGTTCTGGCCTCGGTGAAGGGCGGGACGGGCGAGTGTGGCCGCCCGTCCCGCCCTCGGTCACGGTGTCGCGTCCCCCTCGGTCACGGTGTCGCGTCGACGTGGAACGCGTCGCTGTCGAGGATGCGGTCGTAGGAGTACCAGGCGCCCAGCCACCTGCCGGCGGCCTCGTTGTCCGGCCCGGGGATGCGGGCCACCGAGAACCGCCCGTCACCCCTCGCCGCACCTTGGTGAGTGGCGTTGAAAGGGTATTCGTCGCACTGGTACCGGCCGTTCTCGGCGTATCCGGCGCCCCATTCCGCGATGCACGCCTTCACCGCCTCGGCACGGTTCTGGTTGGTGTTGTTGAAGTACCACCTGGTGAGCGACTCGCCGTCCACGGCGCCCGGAATCGTCTTGCCCGCGATCCGCGGAATGGTGAGGTGGGGCGACTGCATCGCGAGCCGGTAGTGGGCCGCGGATTCCGTCATCGCGGCGAATTCCGGCCTGCTCACCGGGAAGTGGATGACTGCCTTGACCCGGCTGAAGATCGCGCCGTTGTTCCCGTTGAGGTTCAGGTAGTTGACGGTGTCGTACCGGACCGTCTGCGGCGGGCTGTCCTTGGTCTGCGGCTTGGAGCCGTCCAGTCCCACCACCCTGGCCGTGGCGCGTGACCAGAAGTCCATATAGCCGAGCCGGTTCGGGTTCTCCGGCGTCAGCGCGGGCGCCGTCGACGTGAAGCGCGTGGCGTAGGCCGGCACGCGCTCCCACTCCGCCAGCGACTTCTCCACCTCCGTCTGGTACGCCGGGTCGGGCGTGCACTCGTCGCCGTTGAGCAGCGCCGTGCACTCCAGGTCCAGCTTGAGGAACGTCGCCTGCTTGAGCTCCGGGGTGTTCGACACGATCTGGTCCACGAACGTGACGAACCGGACGGCCCGGTCGCGCTCGGAACCGAAACCCAGGATCGTGACGCGGAAGGTCGACGTCACGGGGAAGCAGATGCCCCGGACGCACACCTGGTCGACCTTCTCCCCCTTCATGATGCGGCAGAACGCGTAGTGGTTCTTGATCCAGCCGTCGGCCGAACCCGCGATGTCGGAGCGCTCGTGGCACTCATAGGGCGCGGTGATGTAGTCGTACTCGAACGGCGGCGGTGACCAGGCCTGCGCGGTGACCTGCGGCGGGCCGTAGTCCGACCGGTAGGTGGCCGTGGCGTCGCGGTCCCGCTGCCGCAGCTGCTCCAGCGTGGGCCGCGGGCCGCCGCGGGCGCCCGTGTCGACCGTCGCCCCGACCTCGTCCGCGGGGAAGAACCGCAATTCGGACGACACCACCGTGCCCTCGGCCAACAGGTCCGGCGGAATGGCGTCGGGGTCCGCCGACGCGGGCAGCACACCGCCCGCCACCATTACCCATGTCATCAGACCGGCGATCAGAACGCGCATCCCGCGCGTCGATCGCGTGAAATGTTCTGTCATTGCTCGCCCTCGTTGTTGTGGTAACAACGGCCCGAGAGGCAGCGAACAGAAAATCCCCCGGCACAACGCGCCACACTACACAGGACCCCCCGCCCCGAATGTGTGCCTCCCCAGCACGCCTCGAAGCTACCAGCGCCCCGACAAGGCTTACAACACCCTTATCGCATTCCAACCGAATTCGAATTGATCATCACGCCCGAACGAATGCGGGAAATTGATCAAATGTCCGTGATCCCGGAACAGGACGCCGTGCCCTCGCACACGGCGACGACCTCCGCGGAAGAGGGCATCGCGCACGGGCACGACGTCCTGCCGGACCACACCGCCAGTTCGCCCGCCCGTGCCCGCGATGCGGTCGGGTGGCGCGCGGCCGAACCGGCGGGGCGTTCCCCGGTCGATCAGTCGAACACCGGGTGGAGCAGTTCCACGCTGCCCCGTTGTGCGGCCCACTGGTCGATCGCCTGGCCGCACGCCTGGTCGAGGTGGCGGACGTCCGTCAGGTCCACGCGGACGTGGCTGCTGTCCGGCACGGCCTCCAGGGTCTCCATCAGACCGGGCAGTTTCAGGAACGTCGCGTTGCCCCGCACGGCCACGTGGTGGTGGTCCTCGCCGTGCGCGGTCACCGTGACGGTCAGGCGGGACATGTCCCAGGCGGTCTTGACCACCGCCGCCAGCAGGCCCACGAGGGTGCCGGTCAGCAGGTCCGTCAGCACGATCAGGCCCGCGGTGAGGACCAGGACGGCGGCTTCGGCGCGGTCCTCGCGGGCCAGGGCGAGGACTTGCCGGGGCGCCAGCAACTTCCAGCCCGCCTGCACGAGCAGCGCGGCCAGGACCGCCAGCGGGACGTAGGACAGCACGCCCGGCAGCAGCACGACGAACACCAGCAGCCACAGGCCGTGCAGCACGCGGGACAGCCGGGTCCGGGCGCCGGCGTCCACATTGGACGCGCTGCGCACGATCACGGCGGTCATCGGCAGCGCGCCCAACGCGCCGCACATCGCGTTGCCGAGGCCCTGCGCGACCAGCTCCCGGTTGTACCTCGTCCGCGGCCCGTCGTGCATGCGGTCCACGGCCGCCGCGCAGAACAGGGTCTCCGCCGACGCCACCAACGCGAACGTCAGCATCGCGCCCAGCAGGCCCGCGTCCAGCAGGGAGAAGTCGACCAGGGCCACGACGTCGGTCAGCGGTCCGACCGAGATGCGCGGCAGCGGGAGCAGCACGCCCACCGCCGAGGCGACCACGACGGCCACCAGCATCCCCGGCACGGCACGCCACGGCGCGCGCTTCCACAGCCACGCCACCACCAGCGTGAGCACGCCGACGGCCACGCCGCTCAGGCCGACCGGGGTCGTCAGCGCGGTCCGGGCCAGGTCGGCCAGCCCGGCGAACTTCCCGCTCGTGGTGGCGGGCTGGTCCTGCCCGGCGAACGGGTAGAGCTGGCCCAGCACGAGCACCAGGCCGATGCCCGCGAGCATGCCCTGCACCACGGCGGGCGAGATGGCGCGGAACCAGCGGCCGAGGCGCAGCAGGCCCATCGCCACCTGGAGCAGGCCCGCGCCGAGCACGATGAGGCCGAGCGCGCGCAGGCCGTGCTCGGCGACGGTGTCGGCCACCAGCACGGTCAGGCCCGCCGCCGGTCCGCTGACCTGCATGGTGCTGCCGGGCAGCAGGCCGACCACGAGGCCGCCCACCACGCCGGTGATGATGCCCAGTTCGGCGGGCACACCGGAGGCGACGGCGATGCCCACGCACAGCGGGAGCGCCACCAGGAACACCACCAGCGACGCGCCGACGTCGGGCCAGAAGGTCTGCCGCCCCGGCGGGGCGGGACGTTCGGTGCTCGTGCTCACCGGACCACTCCGAACGCCCGGCCTGCCGTCACGGTCACGATGCGTGAGTCCGGACAGGTGGCGAACCAGGTGGTCGGCGATGGGCGGACGGCCGAGCGGCGTCCTGTTTCGGTCGTTCGGCGTACTGAATTCGTGCGCGCGCGAGGGATCAGTTGACGGTATTCCACGGATTACCCCACTCGTCGGTGGTCGGACGATGCGATCGCTGGCGGTGGGGTACCGATCAGTTCCGGAACACCTGCAACGCGGCCGGTGTCGACCAGGAGAGGAGGTGGTCCTCCGGCAATGTCCCAACAAGTGGGAAAATTTGGCACATGCGTTGTCGAATTGGACGTCGTTGCGTGCCGATGACCGGCCGCGACGCGCGTCCCTGCTGGTGGGAGGCGGTGGAGCGGGTCGTCCACGATCGCGGTTCCGAGTTGCCGCGGCACTCGCGAGTGGGTTCCTCTTCACCGGCAACAGCCGTGTGGGACACGGGAACGACCCGCATCGGCTGGGCATGACCGGGTGAAGTCGGGGTGAGCACGGCGAGGAGCGCCAATGCGATTGCGACGACAACAACACGCGTCATGACACCCCCCGATGAGCTGCGCCTCGCGTCAAGTGTCACAAATCGGGGTGACGTGACGGTTAATGTGGAACGCTCTCCGAGCAGTCCGGGTAGAGGTTCACTCGATCGTTCGTGACGCAGATCATCAAGAGGGCGTTTTGGTAACGGACCGTAGCGGTCAGGTGAGGGCGGCCACGACGAACGAGACCGCGGCGGCGAGCGAGAGGAACGCCCGGAGGTGGTTGGCCGGCACCCACTCGCGGAGGTAGCGCGCCCAGTACTCGGGCGTGCCGAGGCGTTCGAGCTCGTTGTTGCGCGGGATGTGGAAGGCGCCCGTGAGCACGATCCCGCCCAGCCCGTACAGCGCCGCGCCCGCCCACGCCCACGGGTCGCCCTCGAACGCGGCGACCACGCCCACGACCGCCGTGCCGACGAAGAGGCCGATGAACGCCGGGTTCACCACCGCGAGGTTGATCGCCCGCATCGCGGCGATGCCGACCGCCGGTTCGGCCCGCCGCAGACCGGGCATGACCATCGCGGAGAACGCGAAGAAGACGCCTGCCATCGTGCCGCAGCCGAGGGCCGCGATGATCGTCACCGTGGGGAACATGCGACCAGTCAAGTCGACCGCTCCTGGACTTCCCATCGCTTGAACGCTCGAACGCATACGAGAACGTCTCTAGGCTGGCCCCGTGGACGCTCTCGCCGGGCTGCTGGACGGGCCGCGCGCCCGTGGCGCCTTCCTCATGCGGACCGTCGTCGACCCGCCGTGGTCCGTGCGCGTCGAGGACCGCGCGCCGTTGTCCGTGGTGGCGTTCGTGCGGGGTGACGGCTGGCTCGTCCCCGACGGCGGTGAGCCCGTGCGGCTGCGTGCCGGCGACGTGGCCGTGCTGCGCGGGCCGGACGCGTACACGTTGGCCGACGACCCGGCGACGCCCGTCCGCGCCGTCGTCCACCCCGGCGAGATCACCACCACGCCCGAGGGGGCCGAGCTGTGCGAGCAGTGGGGGCTGGGCGTGCGCACGTGGGGCGTCGACCCGGACGGGTCCGTGGTGCTGCTCAGCGGGACGTACCAGTTGGACGGCGAGGTGAGCACGCGGCTGCTGGCCGCCCTCCCGTCGTGGCTCGTGGTGCCCGGCTCGGACCTGCCGATCGTGCCGCTGCTGGCGGCCGAGGTCACCCGGGACGACCCCGGCCAGGAGGCCGTCCTCGACCGGATGCTCGACCTGCTGCTGATCTCCGTGCTGCGGGCGTGGTTCTGCCGCCCGGAAGCCGACCCGCCCGCGTGGTACTCGGCGCACGCCGACCCGGTCGTCGGCAAGGCGTTGAGGTTGCTGCACGCCGACCCGGCGCGATCGTGGACGGTCGGTTCGCTGGCGGCGGCGGCAGGGGTGTCGCGGGCGGCGTTGGCGAGGCGGTTCACCGAACTCGTCGGCGAGCCGCCCATGTCCTACCTGACCGGCTGGCGCCTCGCGCTGGCCGCCGACCTGCTGCGCGAGCCGTCCGCCACGGTGGCGGCGGTGGCCCACCAGGTCGGCTACAGCACCGCTTTCGCGTTGAGCACGGCGTTCAAGCGGGAACGCGGGATCAGCCCGTCCGAACACCGCGCGGCGGGCTGACACGACGCGGTGGGCTGCCACCGCGCGGCGGGCTGACACGGCACCCACAGGCTGACACGGCACCCACAGGCTGACACGACATCCACGGGCTGACGCGACACGACGGGCAGGCGGCCCCTCGCGCCTTCACCCGTGGACGCCACCCAGGGCCGTTCCGGCCTGGGGGCGAGCCGGACTGGAGCCGTCCCGGTTTGGGGGGCGACCCGCACTGGGGGGCGACCCGGCCTGCGGCCGTGCTTCGCGGAGGTCCCCGCCAGGGGGTCCCCTGGCATCAAGTCAACCACCGACCACCGACGGATTCACCGCCCAACCGCCCGCCTGTGGACAACTCCGCGAACCCCACAGCCTCACGGCCAGGTCCGCGCCGACCCGTCGAACACCTCGCGGTCGCTGTGCACCGGAACGACGCAGAGCAGGTGGCCGCCCGGCGCGCGCAGCGTGTGGCACTCCAGCCAGCGCGACACCGGCGTCGCCCCGAGGGCCGTCAGGCGCGCGACCTCGGCCGACACGTCATCGGTCTCGATGTCGACGTGGTAGCGCGGCGCGCCGTCGATCGCCTGCACGTCGACGATCAGCCCCGGGATGGCGCCGTCCAGCGCGGTGAACTGCTCCTCGCCCGCCACCGGACGTGCCGTCGCGCCCAGTGCGGCGGACCAGAAGTCGGCCGCCGCACCGGCGTCCGCGGCGGGCGTGTCGATGAAGATCCCCAACACGCGGCTGCGGTGCACGCGTCAGGCGCCGATCAGCCGCGCGGCGAGGTAGCCCTCCAGCTGGTCCATCGACACGCGCTCCTGCGACATGGTGTCGCGCTCCCGCACCGTCACGGCCTGGTCGGTGAGGGTGTCGAAGTCGACCGTCACGCAGAACGGCGTGCCGATCTCGTCCTGCCTGCGGTAGCGGCGGCCGATGGCGCCCGCGTCGTCGAACTCGATGTTCCAGTGCTTGCGCAGGGCGTTGGCCAGGTCCTTCGCCTTGGGCGACAGGTCGGCGTTGCGCGACAGCGGCAGCACCGCGGCCTTCACCGGCGCGAGCCTGCGGTCCAGGCGGAGCACGACGCGCTTGTCGACGCCGCCCTTGGCGTTCGGCGCCTCGTCCTCGGTGTAGGCCTCGAGGAGGAACGCCATCATCGGCCGGCCGACGCCCGCGGCGGGCTCGATCACGAACGGCCGGTAGCGCGAGTTCGTGGCCTGGTCGAAGTACGACAGGTCGACGCCCGAGTGGTTCGAGTGCGTGTTCAGGTCGAAGTCGGTGCGGTTCGCGATGCCTTCCAGCTCGCCCCACTCCTGGCCGCCGAACTGGAAGCGGTACTCGATGTCGACGGTGCGCTTCGAGTAGTGCGAGAGCTTTTCCTGCGGGTGCTCGTAGTGCCGCAGGTTCTCCTTCGAGATGCCCAGCTCGTTGTACCAGCGGGTGCGCTCGTCGATCCAGTACTGGTGCCATTCCTCGTCGGTGCCGGGCTCGACGAAGAACTCCATCTCCATCTGCTCGAACTCACGCGTGCGGAAGATGAAGTTGCCGGGCGTGATCTCGTTGCGGAAGCTCTTGCCGATCTGGCCGATGCCGAACGGCGGCTTGCGACGCGACGTCGTCTGCACGTTCAGGAAGTTCGTGAAGATGCCCTGCGCGGTCTCCGGGCGCAGGTAGTGCAGGCCCTCGTCCGTCTCGACCGGGCCGAGGTGGGTCTTCAGCAGGCCGTTGAACATCTTCGGCTCGGTGTACTGGCCGCGGGTGCCGCAGTTCGGGCACGGCACGTCGGAGACGTCGCCCTCGGCGACCTCCTTGCCGGTGCGCTCGGCGTACTCCTCGACCAGCGTGTCCTGCCGGAACCGCTTGTGGCACGAGTTGCACTCGATCAGCGGGTCGACGAACGCGTCGACGTGACCGGACGCCACCCACACCTCGCGGGGCAGGATCACCGACGAGTCGAGGCCGACGACGTCCTCACGCCCCCGCACCATGAAGTTCCACCACTGGCGCTTGATGTTGTCCTTCAGCTCGACACCGAGCGGACCGTAGTCCCAGGCCGACCTGGTGCCGCCGTAGATCTCGCCGCACGGGTACACGAACCCGCGACGCTTGCACAGGCTGACGACGGTCTCGATGCGATCGGCTGCCACGGACACTCCATCGGGAGATGCAGAAGGGGACGGGAAACGGGCTTGCCAGGGTAGTCCTTGCCGTCCGGCCGCCATCGGGCGACCGGCCCAGACCTGTGCTTACGCCCCCTCGGGCGGCCTACGAGTCGCGCGTGATGTGCGACTCCGCCGACCCGATCCGCCCACGCCGCCCGACCCCACCCAGCCCGACCCCACCCAGCCCGACGACGGCGATCGCGCGCTCTTGCGCCAGGCGGCGAGCTGTACGACGGTCTCAATCGGGCCGGCCGCGCGGTCATGGGTCATCGCGTCGGCCGACAGAGGGTCGTGGACCGACTTGACGGGGTCACATCGCCGGCTGGCAGGAGGCGTCTGGCGGGCAGGGCCGGGGGCGTGCCGCTGGCCGGGCGGGGTCGCATCGCCAGTCGGCAGGGGGCTCACCTGACCGGCTGGCCGGGGTCGCCTGTCGAGCCTCGGGTGGGTGTGCCGTCGCCGGGCCGACGATCGTGCTTGCGCAGGGGTCCCCGCCCAGGGGATCCCTGTTTTTGATCCTGCCAGAGGTGACCGACGAATCCCCGCCGATCCAGCCCGCCTGTGGACAACTCGGTGAACGCCAACGCCAACGGCAACGCGAACGGAAAGCGGAGGTCAGCGCGGCGTGGTGGGGCCGGCGGCCTCGCCCAACCGGACGGTGCCGGCGTCGTGCGCCAGCAAGCTCACCTCACGGCGCACGGTCCCGCCGTCGGCCACCAGCAGTGGTTCGTAGGCCGCCGGTTCGTCGGTGTTCGCCTCCGACAGGAGGGGGATGACGTGTTCCCGCACCTCGAACGGCGACATCGCCCGCCGGTACGCCACGACCGAGTCGAACTCGACGGTCAGCACGAACCGGTCCGCCTCGTCGGTCGAGCGGGACAGTTGGGCTCGACGGCAGCCCGCCTGGGCGGTGAGCAGGGCCAACGCCCGGTCGACGCGCCCGGTGAACGCCTCGACTTCGGTTTCCGCCACGGTGAAGCGGCACACGAGCAGCACGGTGCAAGGATGCCACGGTGGCTGGTGACTCGAAGCGGACCCTGATCCCCGGTGCCGGACCGCTCTCGCGGATTCCCGCGCCGGCGGTGTTCCTGCTGGTCCTGGTGTTGTTCGGACTGGGTGTGTGGCTCCAGGGGGCGGTGGGCGCGCTGCTGCTCGGCCTGCTGGCCCTCGGCGTGGCGGCGCTGCTCGCCGTGACGTGGCCCCTGCTGACGCCCAGCGCGCGCGTCCTGAGGGTGCTGGTGCTGGCCGTGCTGGTGCTCATCACGGTGTCGGTGCTCTAGCGCCGTAGTATCGGTGGTGAAAATCCATACCACGTGGGAGGCGCCGTGACGGCAGGAGTGCGGGGCGAGCACGTGCACTCCCCGGAGCGCCAAGTGCCGCCGCCGGCGCCGCGGAAGCCCGCTCGGACGCTGTCCGCGGCCGGTGAGCTGCTGCGCGCGCTGGCCGCGCCGGTGCGGATCGCGATCGTGCTGCAACTGCGCGAGGCCGACCGGTGCGTGCACGAGCTGGTGGAGGCGCTGGGCGTGGCCCAGCCGCTGATCAGCCAGCACCTGCGGGTGCTGAAGGCCGCGGGCGTGGTGCACGGCGAGCGGCACGGCCGCGAGGTCGTCTACCGGCTCGTGGACGAGCACCTGGCGCACATCGTGGTGGACGCGGTGACCCACGTGGACGAGGGCCCGCGTGGTATCAACCAGACCGACCGGACCACCCGGACGGAGGAGATGTGACGACTAGCGAGCGCCCGACCACCGCGGTCCCCGGCCTGCGGTCGACCAAGCAGCGCACCGCCGTGTCCAAGCTGCTCGACTCGCTCGGCGAATTCCGATCGGCCCAGGAGCTGCACGAGGAGCTGCGCAAGCGCGGTGAGGGCATCGGCCTGACCACGGTCTACCGCACGCTCCAGTCGCTGGCGGACGCCGGCGAGGTGGACGTCCTGCGCACCGACTCGGGCGAGGCGATCTACCGCCGCTGCTCGCAGCACCACCACCACCACCTGGTGTGCCGCGGCTGCGGCCGCACGGTGGAGGTGGAGGGCCCGGCCGTGGAGAAGTGGGCCGACCGGGTCGCCGCGGAGAACGGGTTCGTCGAGGTCAGCCACACCGTGGAGATCTTCGGCACGTGCCGGGAGTGCGCCGGGAAGGGTCAGCCCTCGTAGGTGTCCTCCGGCGCCGGGATCGGCACGACCTCGGAGACGGTGAACGTCGGCACGAACGCGGTCTCCTTGGTCGCCGAGCCGGGCACGACCCGGCCGGTGGCCTCGATCCACTGGTCGGTCGGCAGCGCGCCGAAGTCCTGGCCGACCATCTTGGCCTTGACCGGCGAGGCGTCCGCGGCGCAGCACGAGATGGTGAGCCGGGCGACGTACACGTCGGCGTCCTTGCGCACCACGAACCCGGTGAGCTTGACCGTGCGGTCGTCGAGGGAGCCGGAGTCGTCCCAGGCGGTGCGGGTGACGAACTCGGTGATGGTGAGCGGGATGACGTCGTCGGAGGGCAGCGGCGCGAACCCGCTCGACGCCTTGGCCTCCTGGGCGGCGTTGCGGTCGGACCGGTTGACGGTGTCCGCGCCCAGCGCCGGCGGGCTGATCAGGAACACCGCGAACACCGGGAGCAGCAGCATCCACGGGCTGCGGGACGTGCCGTGGTCGTGCCCGCTGTGGTCGACCGGAGCGTGCTCGGCCCCGTCGTGCCCCTCGTGCCCGTCGGGGGCGGTCTGCGCCTGACCGGCCCGGACGTCACGCACGATCGACACCACGGCCAGCACGACCATGACGCCGCCGGTGACGACCAGCCACGGCTGCAGCGACTCCTTGACGTACCGCAGGTAGGTGCCGGTCAGCGCGAGCTTCAGCAGCGCGCCGCCGAGCAGCACCAGCAGGATGTTCTGCGTCTCACGCCTCATGGCTTTCCCCGCCTCACAGGAACACCGCTCCCGCCGCCAGTGCGGACGCGATCGCCACCACGAACGTGGCGGGGGCGAAGCGCGCCGCGAAGGACCTGCCGAACGCGCCCGCCTGCAGCGCGATGAGCTTGACGTCGACGGCCGGGCCGACGACCAGGAACACGAGCCGCGGCAGCAGCGGCAGGGCCGACATCGAGGCGGCGACGAACGCGTCGGCCTCGCTGCACAGCGCCAGCACCACGGCCAGCAGCGACAGGACCACCACGGCGAGGACGATCTGGCCGCCCAGCGTCTCCAGCCACGCCTGCGGCACGAGCACGTTGAACGCCGCCGCGAACACGCCGCCGAGCACCAGGAACCCGCCCGCGTCGACCAGGTCGTGCCGCGCGGTCTCGGCGAACACGACCCAGCGGGACGTGCCGTCGTTGTCCGGCAGCCGGCGCAGGGCGCGCTCGGCGATCCACTCCGCCTTGCCGAACCGGGTCCACAGCCAGCCCATGACGACGGCCGTGAGCAGGGCTCCCGTGAACCGGGCGGGCACCATCATCGGCGCGTTCGGGAACGCCACGGCCGTGGAGACCAGCACGATCGGGTTCACGGCGGGCGCGGCGAGCAGGAACGTCAGCGCCACGGCGGGCGCGACGCCCTGCTGCATCAGCCGTCGGGAGACCGGCACGGACGCGCACTCGCAGCCGGGCAGCGCGATGCCGGCGACGCCCGCGACGGGCACGGCGAGCGCGGTCTTCTTCGGCAACGCGCGCCGCAGCACGCTCGCCGGGATGAACGCCGCGATCGCGCCGCTGAGCAGCACACCGAGCACGAGGAACGGCAGCGCCTGCACGCAGACCGCGACGAACACCGTGGACGCGGTCCGCAGCACCGGCACGTTCAGCACGCCGACCAGCCAGTCCTGCAACACCAGCGCCAGCACCAGCACCACGCAGAGCACTTCCAGCGAAGTGATCTTCCAGCGCGGTGGCGTGCGGCGCGGACGCGATCCGCGGATCTCGCCAGTGATTGTCACTTCCGAGATGATGCCAGAACCGGCCGCCGCGACGAACCGACCAACGTCGCCTTTCGGTGAACTCCCGGCGCCACCGGGTGACTAGTCCTCAGGCGCCTCGGCGTCCTCTTCCTCGCGGAGCTCGGCGATGGTCGCGAGCACGTCGGCCGCCTCCGTCACCGGCAGCAGCGGCTCGACGACGGCGGTCACGCCGCGGCTGGACGCGAGGACTTCCTCCGCCAGCCGCACGGCGTCGTCACGCTCGTAGGGGCCGCACACGAACGACGCCCACTCGTCCCCCGCGGACGCCTCGAACGTGATGGCCCACGGCAGGCCCTCCACGTCCGAGTCGTCGTCGGGCTCGTACACGATCACACCAGCCATCAGGCACCGTCCCCGGTTCCGGCGAGCAGCTCGCTCCGCAGCTGCGAAGCGGTGGACACGACCAGCATCAACAGCGTGCTCAACGGCTCCGGCTTCAGCCCTTCGGCCGGGAACGCGTAGCGCAGCGTCACATCCATCCCCCGATCGGTGTGCACGACACCGAGCGTGCCGAACAGGCCCTGGCCCGCGCGCTCGGCGGCCGACACGGCCAAGTTCCGGTCGTCGGGCAGGTCCCACGCCACGACGCACGTCAGGCTCAGCACGGTCAGGCCCTCGGCCAGCCGCATGGCCTGCACCGCGCACGGCACCTCGCCGTGCTGGAAGCTCAGCGCGCCGTCGTCGTCGACGTGCACCTCGTGGAACATCTCCAACGCCTCGCGGGCCGCGGTCAGCAGCTCCGCGGTCACCTTGGCGTCCTCGTCGGTCACTTAGGAATCCTCCACGTCGGGCTTGTCCACGGCGCCACCGAAGCGCCGGTCGCGCATGGCGTACGCCTCGCAGGCGCGCCACAGGTCCAGCCGGTCGAAGTCCGGCCACAGGATGTCCTGGAACACCAGCTCCGCGTACGCCGACTGCCACAGCAGGAAGTTCGACGTGCGCTGCTCGCCGGACGGCCGGATGAACAGGTCCACGTCCGGCATGTCGGGCTGGTACAGGTACTTGGCGACGGTGCGCTCGTCGACCTTGTCCGGGTTGAGCTTGCCCGCCGCGACGAGCCGCGCGATCTCCCGCGCCGCGTCGCCGACCTCGGCGCGCCCGCCGTAGTTGATGCACATCGCGAGGTTCAGCACGTCGTTGTCCTTCGTGCGCTCCTCGGCGACCTCCAGCTCCTTGATGACGCTGCGCCACAGCCGCGGCCGGCGGCCCGCCCACCGCACCCGCACGCCCAGCTCGTCCAGCTCGTCGGTGCGGTGGCGGATGACGTCCCGGCTGAAGCCCATGAGGAACCGGACCTCCTCGGGGCTGCGCCGCCAGTTCTCCGTCGAGAACGCGTACAGCGACAGCCACTTCACGCCCATCTCGATGGCGCCCTTGGCGGCCTCGACCACGACGGCCTCGCCGCGCTTGTGGCCCTCGATGCGGGACAGGCCGCGCTGGTTGGCCCACCGGCCGTTGCCGTCCATCACGATCGCGATGTGCCGGGGCACGAGGTCGACCGGAAGGGTGGGCGGCGTGGCGCCGGTCGGGTGCGGTTCCGGGGGTCGGGGAACGCGCTGGACGCGCTCAACCCGCCGTCGGCGGAGCATGGCTGTCCTCTCGGGAGACTGCGGGATCGGTGCGGCAGGCGACTCTAACCGTCGGTCGGCTGCGCCTTGCGCTCGACCAAGGGCAGCGAGCGCAACTGGCGTTCCAGGTGCCACTGGAGGTGGGCGGCGACGAGGCCGCTGGCCTCGCGGCGCGCGCCGGTCGGGATGCCGTCCACCACGTCCCACGCGCCGTGCAGCAGGGCGGCGAGCAGGCGCAACGTGTCACCGGACGGCGAGGCGCTGCCCGGCGGCCGGCACCGCGGGCACACCATGCCGCCCGCGTGCACGTTGAACGCCTTGTGCGGCCCCGGATCGCCGCAGCGCGCGCAGTCGTCCACCGCGGGCGCCCACCCGGCGAACGCCATGGCCCGCATCAGGTAGGCGTCGAGGATGAGCGACGCGTCCCGCTCCTTCGCCGCGAGGGCCCGGAGCGCGCCCGTGACCAGCAGGTACAGCCGCAGTACGGGCTCGCCCTCCTCGGACGTGAGCCGGTCGGCGGTCTCCAGCACGGCGCACGCCGCCGTGTACCGCTGGTAGTCGTCCACCAGGACCACGCCGAACGCGTCGAGCGTCTGCACCTGGGTGATCACGTCCAGCGAACGTCCCGGGTAGAACTGCACGTCGACGTGCCCGAACGGCTCCAGCCGGGCGCCGAACCGGGACGAGGTGCGGCGCACGCCCTTGGCGACCGCGCGCACCTTGCCGTGCTTCTGGGTGAGCAGCGTGATGATGCGGTCGGCCTCGCCGAGCTTCTGCACCCGCAGGACCACCCCGGTGTCCCGGTAGAGGTTCGCCATCGGGAGACCCCTAGAAGCCCAGTCTGCGCAGCTGCTTCGGGTCGCGCTGCCAGTCCTTGGCGATCTTGATGTGCAGGTCGAGGTACACGCGCGTGCCGAGCAGCTTCTCGATGTGCCTGCGGGACGTGATGCCGACCTGCTTCAGGCGTTCGCCCCGGTGGCCCAGGATGATCGCCTTCTGGCTGGGCCGCTCGACGAACACGTTCGCGTGAATGTCCACGAGGTCGTCGCGGCCCTCGCGGGGCAGCATCTCCTCGACCACGACGGCGATCGAGTGCGGCAGCTCGTCCCGCACGCCCTCCAGCGCGGCCTCGCGGATCAGCTCGGCGACCAGGGTCAGCTCCGGCTCGTCGGTCAGCTCGCCGTCCGGGTACAGCGGCGGGCCCTCGGGCAGCTTGCCCAGCACCAGGTCGGACAGGGCGTCGACCTGGTAGCCGTCCACCGCGGACACCGGGATCAGGTCGGCGAAGTCCATCACCTCCTGCAGCGCGAGCAGCTGCTCGGCGACCTGCTGCTGGCCCACCAGGTCGGTCTTGGTGACGATGCCGATGACCGGGGTGCGCTTGGCGATCTTCTCCAGCTCGGCGGCGATGAACCGGTCGCCGGGGCCGACCTTCTGGTCGGCGGGCACGCAGAACCCGACCACGTCCACCTCGGACCACGTCTCGCGGACCAGGTCGTTGAGGCGCTGGCCGAGGAGGGTGCGCGGGCGGTGCAGGCCGGGGGTGTCCACGAGGACGAGCTGGCCGTCCTCGCGGTGCACGATGCCGCGAATGGTGTGCCGGGTGGTCTGCGGCTTGCTCGACGTGATCGCGACCTTGGTCCCGACCAGAGCGTTGGTCAGCGTCGACTTGCCGGCGTTGGGGCGGCCGACGAAGCACGCGAACCCGGAGCGGTAACCATCCATCCGCCCATTGTCCCCGCACCCGCCGGCCGCGCCGCGTCAGCCCTCTCCAGTCGTGGCCGCGACCTCCCGCCACTCGTCGCGCTCCAGCACGGCCCGGTAGCGGTCGAGCAGCCGGGCCCGGTGCTCGGCGGTGACGCCGGCGATCGCCCTGAGCTCGGCCAGGTTGTCGACGAGGCGGGTCCCGCGCCGGTGCCGGGCGGCGGTCGGTCGCAGCCGTTCGAAGTGCCCCAGGTGCGCTTCCAGGACCGCGTGCGCGGGTGGGTAGTGCTCCAGAGTCGTGCCCATCCCGTCGCAGTACGCCATGACGGTGAGCAAATCGGTGGTGTGGTCGACCAGGTCGTCGTCGGACCCGGTGGTGATGGCCTCGTGCAGGTGGGCGGCCGTCGCGACCTTGCCCGCGAAGTAGCCGTTGAGGTAGTCCCGGTCGCACGACCGGCGCAGCAGCCAGTCCCGCGCCCCGGCGCCGCCGACCGCGCACAGCGCCTCCACCACGTACACGCGACCCCAGCCGGCGACCCGGTCACCCAGCCACACCAAGGCGTCCGAACCCCCTCGGCGGCGCTGCAACGCGGCCGCGGCCAGCGGTCCGAACGTGTCCGACAGCAACCCGATCGTGCGGATCAGCGGGATGTCGTCCTCGTCGTGGTCGGAGGCGAGCAACGCCAGGCCCACCGCGACGGCGTACTGGTGCTCGCCGTGCCGGACCAGCCAACGGCCCGTCCGGCGGACCCGCTCCCGGTCGGCGCGCAGGGCGGCCGCGGCGATGTGGTCGTTGCGGTGGATCGGCACGTCGAGGTCGCGCACGGCCTCCGCCAGGGCTTCCGGCGGGTCGTCACCGGCGAAGTGGCGGTCCAGGGCGGCGGCGACGTCCGCGCCGACGCGTCGCTGCTCGGTCCGCCGAGGCCGGCGCCGCGGCCGCGGCTCGTCGGGGAACGGCCTGCCGTCACGGGGCAGCGGTCCGTCCGGGTGCCGCTCGTGCAGGCGCACGGCGTGGTCGTACAGGCTGGTCCGGGGGCCCGCCCCGGTCGTCCCGCTCACCGGCGGACGGAGGACTCGATTCTCTCGGTCATGATCGCGATCCTAGCCGTCCGACCGGCAACGGGCGTCCCTCCGGTCTACACGGTCTCCCGCACGGCGCCGGACGCGTCGGCCCGCAGCACCGGCGCGCCCGCCGTCAGGTCGCGCACCGCCGCCACCGAGTCGGCGTCCACGGCCCCGGCCTCCGTGACCACGGCCGCCGCCTCCAACCCCTCCGCGCCGCTCGCCACGGCCGCCGCGACGGCCGCCTGCAACGCGGTCAGCTTCAACGACGGCAAGGCGACCGTGGTGGCCGCGTAGGTCCGGCCGTCGGTGTCGCGCACCGCCGCGCCCTCGGCCGCACCCGTGCGGGCCCGCGCCGAACGCGCCAGCGTGACGATCTTCTGGTCCTCGGGGTCGAGGTCAGTCACCGGAGTCCCCCTCGCTGTTGTCGCCGTTGTTCAGCGGCCGCACGAGCACCGTCGTGATGCGCATCCGCCCGCGTTCGTCCTTGCCGCCCTCGGCCCGCATCCGCAGGCCCGCGATCTCCGCCTCCGTGCCCGGCAGCGGCACGCGGCCCAGGCGCTGCGCCAGCAGGCCGCCCACGGTCTCGACCTCGTGGTCGTCCAGCTCCGTGCCGAACAACGCGTCCAGGTCGTCCACCGGCAGCCGGGCGCTGACCCGCACCGACCCGTCCGTCAGGTGCTCCACCGGCGGCCGGTCGTCGGTGTCGGACTCGTCGGTGATCTCACCGACGATCTCCTCCAGGATGTCCTCGATCGTGAGCAGGCCCGCCGTGCCGCCGTACTCGTCCACCACGATCGCCAGGTGGTTGCGCGACAGCTGCATCTCCCGCAGCAGGTCCGCGATCGGCTTCGAGTCCGGGATGAACGACGCCGGCTTCATCACGTCCGCCACGGACGTGCCGTTCGGCTCCTCCGCCAGCGTCAGCCGCACCAGGTCCTTCAGGTTCACCACGCCGACGATGTCGTCGACGCTCTCCCCGATCACCGGCACCCGCGTGTACCCGGTCCGCAGCGACAGCGCCAACGCCTGGCGGATCGACTTGGTCTGCTCGATCCACACGATCTCGGTGCGCGGCACCATCACCTCGCGCGCGATCGTGTCGCCCAGCTCGAAGACCGAGTGGATCATCTCCCGCTCGCCCTCGTCCACGACGCCGCGCTCCTGCGCCATGTCGACCAGCTCGCGCAGCTCGACCTCGGACGAGAACGGGCCCTCGCGGAAGCCCTTGCCGGGCGTGATCGCGTTGCCGACCAGGATCAGCAGCCTGCTCAACGGCCCCAGCACGCGGCCGAGCACCCGGATCGGGCCGGCCGCGAGCAGGCTCACCGCGTACGGGTGCTGCCGGCCGATGGTCCGCGGACCCACGCCCACCAGCACGTACGACACCACGAGCATGCTCAGCCCGGCGACCAGCATCGCCACCCAGCCGGTGTCGATCAGCCCCAGGCACACCACGGTCACCAGCACCGTCGCGGCCAGCTCGCAGCCCAGGCGCAGCAACAGCAGCAGGTTCACGTGCCGCGGCCGGTCCGCGAGCAGCTGGATCAGCTGACGCGTGCCCGCCCGGCCCTGCCGCTGCAACGCCTCGACGCGGGCGCGCGACACCGTGCCCAGCGCGGCGTCCACCCCGGCGAACACGCCCGCCGTCAACACCAACACCACGGCCAGCACCAGCAGGCCGGCGGAACTGCCCATCACGTCGGCCGCCTCAGGGTGTCGGCTCGGGCCGGTCCGCGTCGTCCAGCCCGACCGCCCCGAGCAGCTTCGAGTCGGCCTCGCGCTGCGCCGACTTGCGCTCCGCCTCGGCCGCCGCGGTGCGGAAGTCGGCCAGGATGCGGTTCTGCAACGTGAACATCTCCCGCTCCTCGGCGGGCTCGGCGTGGTCGTAGCCGAGCAGGTGCAGCACGCCGTGCACGGTCAGCAGGTGCAGTTCGTCGAGCAGGCTGTGGCCCGCCTTCTTGGCCTGGTCCTTGGCGAAGTCCGGGCACAGCACGATGTCGCCGAGCAGCGCCGGGCCGAGGCCCGCCGCGTCGGGACGGCGCGCGGAGTCCAGCTCGTCCATCGGGAACGCCATGACGTCCGTCGGGCCGGGCAGGTCCATCCAGCGCTGGTGCAGGTCCGCCATCACGTCCAGCTCGACCAGCAGGACGGACAGCTCGGCCAACGGGCTGACGCCCATCCGGTCCAGGGCGAACCGGGCGGCGGAGACGATGGACGGCTCGTCCACCTGCACGCCCGACTCGTTCGCGATCTCGATGCTCACGGCGCCTATCGTCCCCGGCGCTGCCCGCGCGACCGCGCACCGGGTCCGGCGTGGTGCTGGTGCCGGTCGGCCGCGTCGCCCTCGTCCTGCTCGACCTGCCACTTCTCGTAGGCGTCCACGATGTCCGCCACGAGCCGGTGGCGCACCACGTCGCTGCTGGTCAGGATGGAGAAGTGGACGTCCTCGACGCCTTCGAGGATGTCCTTGACCACCTTGAGCCCGCTGCGCTGGCCGCCGGGCAGGTCGACCTGGGTGATGTCACCGGTCACCACGATCTTCGACCCGAACCCCAACCGGGTGAGGAACATCTTCATCTGCTCGGGCGTCGTGTTCTGCGCCTCGTCCAGGATGATGAACGCGTCGTTCAGCGTGTTGTGCGTCAGCAGGTAGTCCTCGGTGACGTACAGCGAGTCCGCGGCCGCCACCTGGATGCACACCGCTTCGGCACGACCCGCCGGTTCGATGCTGTCGATGAACCGCATGGGCCGCCCGCCGCCGCCCGCCGCCAGGTACTTCTCCCGCTTGCGGGCGAGCCGGAACGGTTCGACGCCCTCGGGCAGGCGGATGTCGACGACGTGCGCGTCGTGGCGGTTCACCACCTCGCGCCCGGACGCCCAACCGGGCTTCCGGCCGTCGGCCACGCGCGTCCGGGCGTAGGCGACGCCGCCCAGCGACCGGACCAACCGCACCACGTCATCCCTGAGCACGGCCGACGTGGTCGTGTACTGGATCCGGCAGGTGCGACCCGCCTGCGTCACCGGACCGCCGTCGGCGTCCAGCAACCCCTGCAGCACGCCCAGCCTGACCTCGGCCGTGTTGGCGAGGTAGTCGTCCGGGATGAACTTGGTGTGCGAACGGGTGCCGAGGAGCTTCAGCCGCCGGAGCGCCCCGGTGACGGGGTTCTCCAGCGTCACGACGTCACCCGGCGACTTCACCCGGTTGAGGGTGTAGTTCACCCGGTCTTTCCAGTTCACCGCCACACCGGGCAGGGCGGACTGGAGCGCGACCGCCAGCTCGGGGTCGTCGGTCGCGAAAGACGGTGTGGTCGAGCCGGTCAGGCAGCCGTCGCCGAGCAGCAGGCCCAGGGCGTACGGGTCCATCGGGACCTCGCGCGCCGGGTGGCACGTCGGCGCGCTCAGCAGCGGCAACTCGTACCGCCGGGCGTGCGCCGCCCGGAGGTTGCCGATCATCTCCTCGGTCCGCAGCACCCGCCACGGCTTGTTCCGGCGGCGGTCGGACCTGGTCCGCACCGTCCAGAGGTGATCGCCGCAGGCCAGCGTCGAAGCGCCGTCCTGGGCCGAGACCCGGTAGATGTCCTTCTCGCCCTGCGGGTAGACACCGAGCACCGGCGTCGGTTCGCCGTTCGAGCCGATGACCAGGTCGCCGACGCGCAGGCTCCCGATGGGCCGGAAGCCCTCCGGGGTCAGCACGTTGGTGAACACCGGCTGCGCCCGGCCACGCATGTAGGCCAGTGGGGCGACCTCGATCGTGCCCGCCTGGGTGAGGCGCGGGATGGATTCGGGGTCGACCATGTCGTGCAGCGCGTCGTACAGGGGGCGCAGGTACGGGTCGATCTTCTCGTACAGGGTGCCCGGCAGGTAGCCGAGCCGCTCGCCCGCCTCGACGGCCGGCCGGGTCAGGATGATCCGGTTGACCTGCTTGGCCTGGAGCGCCTGCACGGCCTTCGCCATCGCCAGGTACGTCTTGCCGGTGCCGGCGGGACCGATGCCGAACACCACGGTGTTCTGGTCGATCGCGTCGACGTAGTGCTTCTGGTTCAGCGTCTTCGGCCGGATGGTGCGGCCGCGCCGGGAGATGATGTCGAGGCTCAGCACCTCGGCGGGCGACTCGCTGGTGCCCGCGGACAGCATCGCGACGGTGCGGCGGACCGTGTCCGGCCCGACCTGCTGGCCCCGGCCGGCGAGCGTGATGAGCTCGGAGAACACGCGCTCGGCGAACGCCACGTCGGCGGGCTGGCCGGACAGGGTGATCTCGTTGCCGCGCACGTGCACGTCGGCGTCCAGCAGTTCCTCGGCGAGCCGGAGGTTCTCGTCGCGCGACCCGAGCAGGGCGAGCACCGCGCCGTCGGGCACGGCGAACTTGGATTGGGCGTCGGCCGCGGCCCGGCCGGCCTGCGGCGTGTTGTCAGCGGTACCGGCCACGTGGCCTCGGGCCCTCTTCCTGCGCGTTCGCGCCGTGCTCGGGGTGAACTGGACGTACCCGGTCGATGCTAGTCGCCCCCACCGACAGTCCGCACTGGAGTAAGAAACGGGTTGGACACGGCGTGTCTACTCGGTGACGTGGAGGAGTTGCGGTTCCTGACCCCCGACGACGTGCCCGCCTGCGTCCGCCTGGCGTCCAGCCGGCAGTGGTCGCCGGAGCCGGGCAAGTGGGCGTTCCTGCTGCGCGTCGGAACCGGTTTCGGGCTGGTCGACGGCGGTGAGCTGGTCGGCACGACGATCATCACCCGGTTCGGTGACGAGCACGTGGCGGTGAGCATGGTGCTGGTCGCGGAGAGCCACGCCGGGCGCGGGCTGGGGCGGCGGCTGGTGGGGCACGCGCTGGAGTTCGCGGGCACGCCGGTCGCGTCGCTGCACGCCACGTCGCACGGCAAGCCGCTGTACGAGAAGCTCGGGTTCCGCTCGGTGGGCCGGGTGACGGCGCACCTCGGCGCGTTCGACGGGACGGCGTCCGGCGCGTCGCGGCCGGTGGGCGACGCGGACCGGGCGGGCGTCGTGGCGGCCGACGCCGAGGTGTTCGGCGCCGACCGGTCGGCGATGTGGCACGAGCTGTTCGGGTTCGCGTCGCAGGTCAGGGTGGCCGACGACGGGTTCGCGGCGGCTTGGCCCAACGGTCCCGTGTCGATGGTCGGGCCGGTGGTCGCGCCGTCCGCCGAGCGCGCGGCCGCGTTGATCGCGGACCTGGCGGCCGGGTCGACGGTGCGGGTGGACGTGCAGGACGCGGCGTTGGCGGCCTGGCTGCGGGCCCGCGGGCTCACGCAGCGCTACACCGTCGACCTGATGGTGCGCGGTGAGCTCGCGGGTGACCGTTCACGGCTGTTCGCCCCGCTCATGCAGGCCCTCGGCTGAGACGTCTCGGGGCCGGGGCGTCTCGGGGCTGGGCCGTGTCAGGACTGGGCCGTGTCAGGGCTGGGGCGGCCGGCGCTAGGCGAGCGGGCCGAGGCGGCGTCCGCCGAGCACGTGCAGGTGGGCGTGGAAGACGGTCTGGCCCGCGTCCTGGCCGGTGTTGAACAGCAGGCGGTAGCCGCTGTCGGCGACGCCCTCGGCCTTCGCCACCTCGCCGGCGGCCAGGAAGAGGTCGTCGAGGACACCGGGCGCGGCGGCGGCCAGGGCGACGGCGTCCGGCGCGTGCGTCTTGGGCACGAGCACGACGTGCGTCGGCGCCTGGGGTGAGATGTCGCGGAACGCCAGCGTGGTGTCGGTCTCGTGCACCACGGTGGCCGGGATCTCGCGGGCGACGATGCGGCAGAACAGGCAGTCGGACATGGGTCCGCAGGCTACCGACCCGCCGGGGCCGGCGCGGCAGGACCGGCCCGCAGAGGCCGGCTGAGGGTCAGGCGCCGGCCAGGCGCAGTGCGGCGTCCCGGCACGCGGCCCACGCGGCGGCGCCGGGGGTGATCACGTCCATGTGGCCGACGCCGGGCAGCTCCACCAGTTCCGCGCCGGACGTCCGGGCGAACGCCTCGCTCTGCTCGAACGGCACGTCCTCGTCGTCCCGGCCGTGCACGAGCACCATCGGCTTGTCGATCGGCAGCAGGGCGGCCGGTGACGCGTCGGCGTACCGCTCGGGCACCTCGTCCGGCGTGCCGCCGAGCAGTTCGGCCGCGCGGCGGGTGATCTGCGGGTGCTGGAGGAAGTCGAGGACCCCGGCCTGGGCGACGGCGCCGACCACGCGGGGGTGACGGGCGGCGGCCCAGACGGCCAGGTGGCCGCCGGCGGAGTGACCGAGCGTGACCACAGGGCCGAGCGCGGGGTCGAGGGCGTCGAGGGCGGCGAGCACGTCGTCGCCGGTCTCGGGCCACCCGCCGCCTCCGCCTACCCGCCGGTACTCGATGTTGTAGGCGGCGGCGCCGTGGGCGACCAGGTCGGCGGCCAGCGGCCTGCCGAGTTCGAGCCCATAACGCTGGTGCCAAAAACCACCGTGGATTACCACGATGACGGGAAACGATTCACCGGAAGGCGCGGAATACTCGCCGAACTGGCTCGGGTGACCGCCGTAGCCGATGCGCAAACCACACCCCATCGCATAAAGAGGCCGCGTCGCGGTGGGACCTGGGGGTCGTCCCACCGCGACGCGGCGAACGCCGGACCGAGGGGGGAGGTGTCCGGCGAGTCTGGTCCGAAGGGCCGATCGAAGTTAGACCAATGCAACCCCTCGGCCCTGAGCGTAACCCCTATGTCAGGCGTTCGCCAGCAGGAACCGCCGACCACTACCGCCAGCGATCGGTCAGCACACCGAGCGCACCCAAAGCCACCGCCGCCGCCGTCGAGGATCGCAGAACGGTAGGGCCCAGTCGCACTACGTGCGCGCCGACGCCGGTCAACGCCGACAATTCCTCGTCGGTGATGCCGCCTTCCGGTCCGACCACGAGCAGCACATCGCCGGAAGCCGGCAGCTGAACCGATTCGATCGCCGAGGAAGAGGATTCGTGCAAAACCAATGCGATGGCGGACGACGCGGCCAGGCGCGCGAGGCCCGCCGTCGACACGGGTTCGGCGACCGACGGCACGCGGGCGCGCCGGGCCTGCTTGGCCGCCTCGCGGGCGGTGCTGCGCCACCGTTCGAGGGCCTTCGCGCCGCGCGGTCCGTCCTCCCACTTGGTCACGCAGCGCGAGGCCCGCCACGGCACGACGCCGTCCACCCCGGCCTCGGTGGCCAGCTCGACGGCGAGCTCGCCGCGGTCGCCCTTCACCAGCGCCTGGGCCAGGACCACGCGCACCGCGGGTTCCGGCACGACCCACCGCTCCACGACGCGCAGCCGCAGCGAGTCCTTGAACGCCTCCTCGACCACGCACCGCACCTGGGCGCCGGAGCCGTCGGAGAGCACCAGCTCCTCCCCCGACCGCAGCCGGCGCACGGTGGCCGCGTGCCGCCCCTCCGGGCCGTCCAGGACCGCCTCGTCGCCGGACGGCAGCGCGGCGACCAGGAAGACCGGGAGCGTCACCGGTGGTTGCGGCCGGCCCGGAGCCGCGAGAACAGCCCGCCGCCGCCCTTGCCGTTGTGCGCGAGCGTCGGCTCGTCCTCGCCGCGAACCACGGCCAGTTCGCGCAGCAGCTCGGCCTGCCGGGCGTCCAGCTTGGTCGGCGTCACGACCTCGAGGTGGACGTGCAGGTCGCCGCGGCCGTCGATGCGCCCGCTGGAGCGCAGGCGGGGCATGCCGCGCCCGGTGAGCACCAGTTCGGTGTTCGGCTGGGTGCCGGGTTCGATCTCCAGCTCCTCCTCGCCGTCCAACGTCTGCAGCGGCAGCACCGCACCGAGCGCCGCGGTCGTCATCGGGATGCGCACCGAGCAGTGCAGGTTCGCGCCGTCGCGCTCGAAGACCTCGTGCGGCACCTCCTCGACCTCGACGTACAGGTCGCCCGCCGGTCCGCCGCCGGGGCCGACCTCGCCCTGGCCCGCGAGCCGCACCCGCATGCCCTCGGCCACGCCGGCCGGGATCTGCACCGAGATGGTCCGCCGCGAGCGCACCCGGCCCTCGCCGGCGCACTGCTGGCACGGGTCGGGGATGACCTCGCCGAGCCCCCGGCAGACCGGGCACGGCCGCGCCGTGACGACCTGCCCGAGGAACGAGCGCTGCACCGACTGCACCTCGCCCCGCCCGCCGCACGTGTCGCAGCGCACCGGGGACGAGCCCTCGGCGCAGCCGCTGCCCACGCACCGGTCGCACAGGATCGCCGTGTCGACGGTCAGCTCCCGCGAAGCGCCCGCCGCGCACTCCTCCAGCGTCATCGACAGCCGGATCAGCGCGTCGGAACCGGGCTGCACGCGGCTGCGCGGACCGCGTCCGCCACCGCCGCCCGCGCCGAAGAACGCGTCCATGATGTCGCCGAGACCGAACCCCGCGAACGGGTCTCCGCCGCCGCGCATACCACCGCCGCCGGGCTCCAACGGGTCGCCGCCCAGGTCGACGACCTGCCGCTTCTTCGGGTCTGACAGGACCTCGTAGGCGGCGGTCACCTCCTTGAAGCGGGCTTCCTCGTTGGGGTTGACGTCGGGGTGCAGCTGCCGCGCGAGCTTGCGGTAGGCGCGCTTGATCTCCTCGGGTGTCGCGTTCTTGGAGACCCCGAGCGTGCCGTAGTAGTCCCTCGCCACCGTGAATCCTCCTGCGGGCGCGCTTCGACACGCGCTCGCTCGCTTGCGAAACGTCCTCCGGGACCGCGGTGTTCCCCCGCCGTCACCGTCCGGTCAAGATCTCCCCCACGTAGTTGGCGACCGCTCGCACGGCCGCCATCGTCCCGGGGTAGTCCATCCGGGTGGGCCCCACCACTCCCATGCCGCCGAGCAGGTTGTCCCGGCTGCCGTAGCCGATGGACACGATCGAGGTGCTGCGCATCTCGGCCGCTTCGTTCTCCTCGCCGATGTGCACCAGGATCCGGCCGGGATCGCGGGCGGCGGCCAGCAGCTTCAGCACGACGACCTGCTCTTCCAGCGCCTCCAGAACCTGGCGCAGCGAACCCGGGAAGTCTGCCACGTTGCGGGTGAGGTTCGCCGTGCCACCCAGCACCAGGCGCTCCTCGGGGTGCTCCACCAGCGACTCGATCAGGACCGTGCTCACCCGCAGCACGGCGTCGCGCAGGTCGCTCGGCGCGTCGTCGGGCAGCTTGGCGACCTCGGCGGACGCGTCGGACAGGCGCTTGCCGACCATGGCCCCGTTGAGCATGGTCCGCACGCGGGCCACGTTCTCCTCGGTGATCACGTCGCCGAGGTCGACGGAGCGCTGGTCGACGCGGCCGGTGTCGGTGATCAGCACCAGCATCAGCCGGGCCGGTGTGATGGCGACCACTTCGATGTGGCGGACGGTGGAGCGGCTCAGCGTCGGGTACTGGATGACGGCGACCTGGCGGGTGAGCTGGGCGAGCAGCCGCACGCTGCGCCGCAGCACGTCGTCCAGGTCGTAGGCGCCTTCGAGGAAGCTCTGGATGGCCTTGCGCTCGGGCGAGGACAGCGGCTTGACCTCGCTGAGCCGGTCGACGAACAGGCGGTAGCCCTTGTCCGTGGGGACGCGGCCGGCGCTGGTGTGCGGCTGCGTGATGTAGCCGTCCTCCTCCAGCGAGGCCATGTCGTTGCGGACGGTCGCACTCGACACGCCCAGGTTGTGCCGTTCGACCAGGGCTTTCGAGCCGACCGGCTCCTGGTTGGACACGTAGTCGGCGACGATTGCGCGCAGCACTTCGAACCGGCGCTCATCGGCGTTCACGCGCGTCACCTCCAGGAAGACTGACTGCTCCACCTCGAGTTTACGGAGGTGAGGGCGCGGATCGGAAAAGTCGCTCGCCCGGCTTCGGGCCACGTGGATAACGTCCGGTGTGCACAGCCGCATCCAGAACGCCCTGCGTGACGCCATCCGGACGGACGCCGAGCGCGTCGGGCCGTTCCTGGTGCGCTTCGACGCCCACAGCGACCACCTGTTCCTGAACTACGCCGTGCCCGACGAGGGCGTCGCGCCGACGCGCGCCGACGTGGACGGGCTGGTCGCGGAGTTCCGGGCCCGGTCGCGGACGCCGAGGCTGGAGTACCTGCGGCCGTCGCCGGCGGTGGACGCCGTGCTGGCGGAGGCCGGGTTCACGATCGACCAGCTGCTGCCGGTGATGGTGGTCGAGGCGCTGACGCCGCCCGCGCCGCGCGCCGGGCTGACCGTGGAGGCGGTGACGTCGGACGACGACCTGCTGGCCGTGTCCGTGGTGCAGAACACGGCGTTCGGCGTCGGCGCGCTGGCCGGGCCCGAAGACGTGGCGCGGCAGCGGTCGTTGCTGCGGGACGACGGTGTGATCGTGCTCGCCCGGGTGGACGGCGAACCGGCCGGCGCGGGCGCGCACACGGCTCCGCGTGACGGCTTGGCGCAGGTGGCGGGCATCGCGGTGCTGCCGTCGTTCCGGCGGCGCGGTGTCGCGTCGGCGGTCTGCGCCGACCTCACCGCGCGCGTGTTCGGCGCGGGCTGCACGCCGTTCCTGGAGACGGAGCCGGACGAGAAGGTGGACCGCCTGTACGGGCCGCTGGGTTACCGGACCGTCGGCCACTCGGCGTCGGTCACGTTGGCCTGACCCGGGCGGCTCAGGTGAGCCGGCGCACCACGGCGTCGGCGAGGAGCCTGCCCCGGTCGGTCAGCACGCACCGGCCGTCGGCCAGCGCGGCGGCGTCGAGCGGGCCGTCCGCGGCGGCGGTCCTGGCCTCGGCCCGGCCGTCGG
>NZ_JBHTLK010000052.1:0-35947 GCF_042678885.1 Saccharothrix hoggarensis | reverse complement strand
CGGCACGTGCGGGCGCGGTGGCGGCGGAGGCGGCATCGGCGGGCGCGCGTTCGCCTGCTGGAGGAATGACGCGCCGGGCGCGGGCGCGTTCGGCGGCGGCGGTGGCGGGGCCTGCTCGGCCGGGTTCACGCCGAACACGTCCTCCTGCACCTTGTTCACCCGCGCGACGATGTCGATCTGGTCGCCCGCGAACTCCTGCACCACCTCCGCCGACCGGCGCGCCGACTCGGCGACGGCCTGCTGGAGCGTGCTCATGATGGTGCGGGACAGCGCGTGCGGCGGGATGCGCTGGGCGTCCGGCTGGAGCTGGACGTCGAGGATGGAACCACCCGGTCCGGCGACCACGCTCACCACTCGATCGGGTGAAACGGCGGTCACGCGAAGCTGCGCCATCCGCTCTTTCATGTTCTGATAACCCGCGAGACGCTCTTCGGCCTTGCGGCCGGCCTCCTCGAGCGCGCGGGCGTGAAGGTCCGACACGGACCGACCCCCCGTGGTTCGTCGACTTGCGTGCTCTGTTTACTCGATCAGGCCGGGTGGCGGACCCGTTTTGACCCGTGGGAAGCAGGCGGGGTATCTTTGGTACTCGTGCCCGACCCATGTCGGGCCGCTCCGCGTGCCTACGCGCCAGTGGTGCTGGAAAGCCGGCCGCGGTGACCTCCACGCGTAGGGGCATCCTGGGATGTCGCCTGCGGACCTGGGGTACGGCGTTGCCCGTTCAGCTTGGCTGAAGGCGGCGACACGCCCGACCTCGGGTGCAGAGAGGGACCAAGTAAACAGGGCTCGTCGCCCACGCGGCGGGCACGTAAAGGGAAGAAGCAGCCGGCGTATGCCAACGATCCAGCAGCTGGTCCGCAAGGGCCGGCAGGACAAGGTCGCCAAGCAGAAGACCGCGGCGCTCAAGGGCAGCCCGCAGCGGCGCGGTGTGTGCACCCGCGTCTACACGACCACGCCCAAGAAGCCGAACTCGGCTCTGCGCAAGGTCGCCCGCGTGAAGCTCACGAGCGGCATCGAGGTCACGGCTTACATCCCCGGTGAGGGCCACAACCTCCAGGAGCACTCGATGGTGCTCGTGCGCGGCGGTCGTGTGAAGGACCTCCCCGGTGTCCGCTACAAGATCATCCGCGGTTCGCTCGACACGCAGGGCGTGAAGAACCGCAAGCAGGCTCGCAGCCGGTACGGCGCGAAGAAGGAGAAGAGCTGATGCCCCGCAAGGGACCGGCCCCGAAGCGGCCGCTGATCTCCGACCCGGTCTACAGCTCTCCGCTGGTGACCCAGCTCATCAACAAGGTGCTGGTCGACGGCAAGCGCTCCGTGGCCGAGCGGATCGTGTACGGCGCCCTCGAGGGCGCCCGCGACAAGACCGGCACCGACCCGGTCGTCACGCTCAAGCGCGCTCTGGACAACGTCAAGCCCGCGCTCGAGGTGAAGTCCCGCCGCGTCGGTGGCGCCACCTACCAGGTGCCCGTCGAGGTGAAGCCGGGTCGCTCGACCACGCTCGCCCTCCGCTGGCTGATCACCTTCTCCCGGCAGCGCCGTGAGAAGACCATGATCGAGCGCCTGATGAACGAGCTGCTCGACGCGAGCAACGGCCTGGGCGCGAGCGTCAAGCGCCGCGAGGACACGCACAAGATGGCCGAGTCGAACAAGGCCTTCGCCCACTACCGCTGGTGACGTGACGCCCGGCGGGTTGCCGACAGTGGATCCCACTGGGCAGCCCGCCTGGCGCCTCCCAGCCCTAGTGAGCCTGCTACCAGCTAGCTCAAGACAGGGGAAGACACCCGTGGCACAGGACGTGCTCACCGACCTGGCCAAGGTCCGCAACATCGGGATCATGGCCCACATCGACGCGGGCAAGACCACGACGACCGAGCGGATCCTGTTCTACACCGGGATCAGCTACAAGATCGGCGAGGTCCACGACGGCGCCGCGGTGATGGACTGGATGGAGCAGGAGCAGGAGCGCGGCATCACGATCACGTCGGCCGCGACGACGTGCTTCTGGAAGAACCACCAGATCAACATCATCGACACGCCGGGCCACGTCGACTTCACCGTCGAGGTGGAGCGCAACCTCCGCGTCCTCGACGGTGCCGTTGCCGTGTTCGACGGCAAGGAAGGCGTCGAGCCCCAGTCCGAGCAGGTCTGGCGCCAGGCGACCAAGTACGACGTCCCGCGCATCTGCTTCGTCAACAAGATGGACAAGCTGGGCGCGGACTTCTACTTCACCGTGCGGACGATCCAGGAGCGCCTCGGCGCGAAGCCGCTGCCGATCCAGATCCCGATCGGGGCCGAGAGCGACTTCATCGGCGTCGTCGACCTGGTCGAGATGCGCGCGCTGACCTGGCGCGGCGAGGTCCAGAAGGGCGAGGACTACACGGTCGAGGAGATCCCGGCCGACCTCGCCGACAAGGCCGCCGAGTACCGCGAGGCGCTCGTCGAGGCCGTCGCCGAGACCGACGACGCCCTGATGGAGGCCTACCTCGGCGGCGAGGAGTTCACCGTCGAGCAGATCAAGGCCGGCATCCGCGCGATCGTCAAGAACCGCTCCGCCTACCCGGTGCTGTGCGGCTCGGCGTTCAAGAACAAGGGCGTCCAGCCCATGCTCGACGCGGTGATCGACTTCCTGCCGGCTCCGCTGGACCTCCCGCCGGTCGAGGGCACGCTGCAGGACGGCGAGACGCCGGCCTTCCGCGCGCCGAAGACCGAAGAGCCGTTCTCCGCGCTCGCGTTCAAGATCGCCGCGCACCCGTTCTTCGGCAAGCTCACCTACATCCGGGTCTACTCGGGCAAGGTCGCCGCGGGCACCCAGGTCATCAACTCGACCAAGGACCGCAAGGAGCGCATCGGGAAGATCTTCCAGATGCACGCCAACAAGGAGAACCCGGTCGACGAGGCCATGGCCGGCCACATCTACGCCGTGATCGGCCTGAAGGACACCACCACCGGTGAGACGCTCTGCGACCCGCAGGCGCCCATCGTGCTGGAGTCCATGACCTTCCCCGAGCCGGTCATCCAGGTGGCGATCGAGCCGAAGACGAAGGCCGACCAGGAGAAGCTGGGCACCGCGATCCAGAAGCTGGCCGAGGAGGACCCGACGTTCCGGGTCAACCTCGACCAGGAGACCGGTCAGACCATCATCGCCGGCATGGGCGAGCTCCACCTGGACATCCTGGTGGACCGCATGCGCCGCGAGTTCAAGGTCGAGGCCAACATCGGCAAGCCCCAGGTGGCGTACCGGGAGACGATCCGCCGCAAGGTGGAGAAGTACTCCTACACCCACAAGAAGCAGACCGGTGGCTCCGGCCAGTTCGCGAAGGTCCTCATCGACCTGGAGCCGCTGGAGAAGACCGAGGACGGCGCTCTCTACGAGTTCGTCAACGCGGTCACCGGTGGTCGCATCCCCCGGGAGTACATCCCGTCGGTGGACGCGGGCGCCCAGGACGCGATGCAGTACGGCGTGCTGGCGGGCTACCCGCTGGTCGGCGTCAAGGTGACCCTGGTCGACGGCGCCTACCACGAGGTCGACTCGTCGGAGATGGCGTTCAAGATCGCGGGCTCCATGGCGCTGAAGGAAGCCGCCCGCCAGGCGAGCCCGGCCATCCTCGAGCCGTTGATGGCCGTCGAGGTCACGACGCCCGAGGAGTACATGGGCGACGTGATCGGCGACTTGAACTCCCGCCGTGGCCAGATCCAGGCCATGGAAGAGCGCAGTGGCACCCGCGTCGTCAAGGCGCTGGTCCCGCTGTCGGAGATGTTCGGGTATGTCGGCGACCTGCGGTCCAAGACCCAGGGTCGCGCGAACTACTCGATGACCTTTGACTCCTACGCCGAGGTTCCCGCGAACGTCGCGAAGGAGATCATCGCGAAGGCGACGGGCGAGTAACCCCAACCGGAGCACCGCAGCACCACGCGGGCTCTCCGGGGGGATGCCCCGGGGTCCGCACAACCGACCCTGACGTGAAGCCCGGCGGACAGCAATCCGCCCGCCGGGCTAAGCAATAGAAGTCCAGGAGGACATTCCAGTGGCGAAGGCGAAGTTCGAGCGGACGAAGCCGCACGTCAACATCGGCACCATTGGTCACATCGACCACGGTAAGACGACGCTGACCGCTGCGATCTCCAAGGTCCTGCACGACAAGTACCCGGACCTGAACCCCTTCACGCCGTTCGACCAGATCGACAAGGCGCCGGAGGAGAAGCAGCGCGGCATCACGATCTCGATCGCGCACATCGAGTACCAGACCGACAAGCGCCACTACGCGCACGTCGACTGCCCCGGTCACGCCGACTACATCAAGAACATGATCACCGGTGCGGCGCAGATGGACGGCGCCATCCTGGTGGTCGCGGCGACCGACGGCCCGATGCCGCAGACCAAGGAGCACGTGCTCCTGGCCCGCCAGGTCGGTGTGCCCTACATCGTGGTCGCCCTGAACAAGGCCGACATGGTGGACGACGAGGAGATCCTGGAGCTCGTCGAGCTCGAGGTCCGCGAGCTGCTCTCCGAGTACGAGTTCCCCGGTGACGACCTGCCGGTCGTCCGCGTCTCCGCGCTGAAGGCGCTGGAGGGCGACGCCGAGTGGGGCGAGAAGCTCATCGGCCTCATGGACGCCGTGGACGAGAACATCCCGGAGCCCGAGCGCGAGGTCGACCGGCCGTTCCTGATGCCGGTCGAGGACGTGTTCACCATCACCGGTCGTGGCACCGTGGTGACCGGTCGTATCGAGCGCGGCATCATCAAGGTCAACGAAGAGGTCGAGATCGTCGGCATCAAGGAGACCTCGAAGAAGACGACGGTCACCTCGATCGAAATGTTCAAGAAGTTCCTCGACGAGGGTCGCGCCGGCGACAACGCGGCGCTGCTGCTCCGCGGCATCAAGCGCGAGGAGGTGGAGCGCGGCATGGTGATCGTGAAGCCGGGCACCACCACCCCGCACACCGAGTTCGAGGCGCAGGTCTACATCCTGTCGAAGGACGAGGGTGGCCGCCACACGCCGTTCTTCAACAACTACCGTCCGCAGTTCTACTTCCGCACCACCGACGTGACCGGCGTCGTGACCCTCCCCGAGGGCACCGAGATGGTCATGCCGGGCGACACCACGTCGATGTCGGTCAAGCTGATCCAGCCGATCGCCATGGACGAGGGTCTGCGGTTCGCCATCCGCGAGGGTGGCCGCACCGTGGGTGCGGGCTCGGTCACCAAGATCATCAAGTGATCTGGCTCTAATCACACCCCCCGATTTGGTCTGCGCACCCACGTGTGCGACCATTGACGGGTTGCTCGTCGGGGCGGCCGGTTCGAGTTCTGGACTCGGCCGCCCCGTCACGAGTGGGGTTCGATCGAGCAAGACAATCCCACAGGTTTCATCAGTGGGACCGGTCTATGCGCAAGGGCGCGACACGCCCGACCGCGTGGACCGGGCACCGTGACACCGCTCGGTGTCAATCCTGAATAGGGGGCGGAGCGCGCCGGAGGTCCCGTGACCTCGTGCAAGGTGCCCGCACCGCAGCGGTACTAGAAGCAGAGGAACGGCAAGCCATCATGGCGGGACAGAAGATCCGCATCCGGCTCAAGGCCTACGACCACGAGGCGATCGACGCGTCCGCGCGCAAGATCGTCGAGACCGTGACGCGCACCGGCGCTCGGGTCGTCGGGCCTGTGCCGCTGCCCACTGAGAAGAACGTTTACTGCGTCATCCGCTCGCCGCACAAGTACAAGGACTCGCGCGAGCACTTCGAGATGCGCACGCACAAGCGTCTGATCGACATCCTCGACCCGACGCCGAAGACGGTGGACGCGCTCATGCGCATCGACCTGCCGGCGAGCGTCGACGTCAACATCCAGTAAGCGTTGGACGCGGCAGTGTTGATCCCATTTGGGGCGGAGAGTAACGAGACCCATGTCTGACAGGCAGGTTAAGGGCCTCCTGGGCACCAAGCTCGGCATGACTCAGGTCTTCGACGAGAACAACCGGATCGTTCCGGTTACCGTCGTCAAGGCCGAGCCGAACGTGGTCACCCAGGTTCGGACCCAGGAGAACGACGGCTACTCGGCCGTGCAGCTGGCCTTCGGCGCGATCGACCCGCGCAAGGTCAACAAGCCCGTCGCGGGCCACTACGCCAAGGCGGGCGTCACGCCCCGCCGGCACTTGGCGGAGCTGCGCACCACGGACGCGTCCGAGTACACGGTCGGCCAGGAAGTCACCGCCGAGGTCTTCGAGGCCGGCGCGGTGGTCGACGTGGTCGGCACCAGCAAGGGCAAGGGCACCGCGGGTGTCATGAAGCGCCACGGCTTCCACGGCCTCGGCGCGAGCCACGGCACGCAGCGCAAGCACCGCTCGCCGGGCTCCATCGGCGGGTGCGCCACGCCCGGCCGCGTGTTCAAGGGCCTGCGCATGGCGGGTCGCATGGGCCACGTCCGTGTGACCACCCAGAACCTCAAGGTCCACCGCGTGGACGCCGAGTCCGGTCTGCTGCTCATCAAGGGCGCCGTTCCCGGCCCCAAGGGCGGCACCGTGTTCATCAAGACTGCTGCGAAGGGTGGTGCCTGATCATGACTTCCGTTGAGATCCGCACCCCGGCCGGCCAGACCGACGGCTCCGTCGAGCTGCCCGCCGCGATCTTCGACGCGCAGGCGAACGTGGCTCTGCTGCACCAGGTCGTCGTGGCCCAGTTGGCCGCGGCCCGCCAGGGCACGCACGCCACCAAGACCCGCGGCGACGTCCGCGGTGGTGGCAAGAAGCCGTACCGGCAGAAGGGCACCGGCCGCGCCCGTCAGGGCTCGACCCGCGCGCCGCAGTTCGCCGGTGGTGGCGTCGTCCACGGCCCCCAGCCGCGTGACTACAGCCAGCGCACCCCCAAGAAGATGAAGGCCGCCGCCCTGCGCGGCGCCCTCTCCGACCGGGCGCGCGCCGGCCAGCTCCACGTGGTGACGAGCTTCGTCGAGGGCGACACGCCGTCGACCAAGGCGGCCCGCAAGGTGCTGGAGTCGGTCACCGAGGCCCGCCGCGTGCTGGCCGTGCTGCTGCGCACCGACGAGGTTTCGTGGGTCAGCCTGCGCAACCTGCCGCACGTGCACATCATCGCGCCGGACCAGCTCAACACCTACGACGTGCTGGTCAACGACGACGTGGTGTTCACCAAGGACGCGCTGGACGTGTTCCTGGCGAGCAAGGCCCAGCACGGGCAGGGCTCCGCCGAGGCCACCGCCGAGTCGTCCGAGGTCGACGAGGAGGCCGCGAAGTGATCCCCGACCACCGGGACATCCTGCTCGCGCCGGTCATCTCCGAGAAGTCCTACGGGCTGCTCGAGGAGAACAAGTACACCTTCGTGGTGGCTCCCGGCTCGAACAAGACCCAGATCAAGATTGCCGTGGAGAAGGTCTTCGGCGTCAAGGTCGTCAGCGTCAACACGATCAACCGGCAGGGCAAGCGCAAGCGCACCCGCACCGGTTACGGCAAGCGCAAGGACACCAAGCGCGCCATCGTGACGCTGTCCGCCGAGAGCAAGCCGATCGAGATCTTCGGCGGCCCGGCCGCCTGATGACGACGAGGACTGCGTAGAGATGGGCATTCGCAAGTACAAGCCGACGACCCCCGGTCGTCGCGGTGCGAGCGTCTCCGACTTCGCCGAGATCACTCGGACGACGCCGGAGAAGTCGCTGGTCCGCCCGCTGCACGGCCGCGGTGGCCGCAACGCGTCGGGCAAGATCACGACGCGGCACAAGGGTGGCGGCCACAAGCGTGCGTACCGCCTGATCGACTTCCGCCGCACCGACAAGGACGGCGTGCCGGCCAAGGTCGCGCACATCGAGTACGACCCCAACCGCACCGCGCGCATCGCGCTGCTGCACTACTTCGACGGCGAGAAGCGGTACATCATCGCGCCGTCCAAGCTGCAGCAGGGCGACGTCGTGGAGAACGGCCCCAAGGCCGACATCAAGCCGGGCAACAACCTGCCGCTGCGCAACATCCCCGTCGGCACGGTGATCCACGCGATCGAGCTCCGCCCCGGCGGTGGCGCGAAGATCGCTCGCTCGGCCGGTGCGAGCGTGCAGCTCGTCGCCAAGGACGGCCCCTACGCCCAGCTGCGGATGCCCTCGGGCGAGATCCGCAACGTGGACGTCCGGTGCCGCGCCACGGTCGGCGAGGTCGGCAACGCCGAGCACCAGAACATCAACTGGGGCAAGGCCGGCCGCATGCGGTGGAAGGGCAAGAAGCCCACCGTCCGCGGTGTCGCCATGAACCCGGTCGACCACCCGCACGGTGGTGGTGAGGGCAAGACCTCCGGTGGTCGCCACCCGGTGAACCCGGCCGGCAAGCCCGAGGGTCGAACCCGCCGCCGCAAGCCAAGCGACAAGCTCATCGTCCGGCGTCGTCGCACCGGTAAGAAGCGCTGAGCAGGGAGGGAGTGAAGGATGCCTCGCAGCCTTAAGAAGGGCCCCTTCGTGGACGACCACCTGCTCAAGAAGGTGGACGTCCTCAACGAGTCGGGCAAGAAGACCGTCATCAAGACCTGGTCACGCCGGTCGACGATCATCCCCGACATGCTGGGCCACACGATCGCGGTGCACGACGGCCGCAAGCACGTGCCGGTGTTCGTGACGGAGGCGATGGTCGGGCACAAGCTCGGCGAGTTCGCCCCGACCCGCACGTTCAAGGGCCACATCAAG
This sequence comes from Saccharothrix hoggarensis, assembly GCF_042678885.1. Classification (GTDB taxonomy): domain Bacteria; phylum Actinomycetota; class Actinomycetes; order Mycobacteriales; family Pseudonocardiaceae; genus Actinosynnema; species Actinosynnema hoggarensis. The sequence goes on along the minus strand of NZ_JBHTLK010000052.1, from coordinate 27,273 downwards.
GACGACCGGAAGTCGCGCCGTCGCTAGGCGACGAACTAGAGGAAGAGCAAGGGGAAGCAGCGATGAACGCCCGTAACGAAGCCGAAGCGCCGGAGTTCCCGCGCGCCGTGGCTCGGGCTCGCTACGTCCGTGACACGCCGATGAAGGTGCGTCGCGTCGTCGAGCTCATCAGGGGTCGTAGCGCCAGCGAGGCCCTGGCCGTGCTCCAGTTCGCGCCGCAGGCGGCAAGTGAGCCGGTCCGCAAGGTGCTGCAGAGCGCCGTGGCCAACGCCGAGAACAACCTGTCCCTGGACCCCGACACCCTGTGGGTGTCGAAGGTCTACGTGGACGAGGGTCCGACCCTCAAGCGGTTCCGTCCGCGCGCCCAGGGCCGCGCCTACCGGATCCGCAAGCGGACGAGCCACATCACCGTCGAGGTGGAGAGCCGTCCCAAGAAGACCAGCGCGAAGGGAAGTGCTCGGTAGTGGGTCAGAAGATCAACCCGCACGGCTTCCGGCTGGGGATCACCACCGACTGGAAGTCCCGCTGGTACGCCGACAAGCAGTACGCCGAGTACGTGGCCGAGGATGTCAAGATCCGCAAGCTGCTCTCGCGCGGCATGGAGCGTGCCGGCATCTCCAAGGTGGAGATCGAGCGCACCCGTGACCGGGTTCGCGTCGACATCCACACCGCCCGGCCGGGCATCGTCATCGGCCGCCGCGGCGCGGAAGCCGACCGCATCCGCGGTGAGCTGGAGAAGCTCACCAAGAAGCAGGTGCAGCTCAACATCCTCGAGGTGAAGAGCCCCGAGTCGGACGCGCAGCTCGTCGCGCAGGGCGTGGCGGAGCAGCTGTCCAACCGCGTCGCCTTCCGCCGCGCGATGCGCAAGGCCATCCAGTCGGCCATGCGTTCCCCGCAGGTGAAGGGCATCCGCGTGCAGTGCGGCGGTCGTCTCGGCGGCGCCGAGATGTCCCGCTCCGAGCACTACCGCGACGGCCGCGTGCCGCTGCACACGCTGCGCGCCGACATCGACTACGGCTTCTTCGAGGCCCGCACCACGTTCGGCCGGATCGGCGTGAAGGTGTGGATCTACAAGGGCGACATCGTCGGTGGCATCAGCGCCAAGCGTGAGCGTGACGCCGCCCCGGCGGCCGACCGCGCGCCGCGTCGTGACCGCGACCGTGCCGACCGCCCGAACCGGGCGCGTCGTTCCGGCGCCAGCGGCACCACCGCGACCAGCACCGAGGCCGGCCGGGCCGCTGCGGGCGACCAGGCCGCCGCGCCGACCGAAGAGAAGACGGAGGGCTGAGTCGTGCTCATCCCGCGCAGGGTTAAGCACCGCAAGCAGCACCACCCCGGACGGTCCGGTGCTGCCAAGGGCGGCACGAGGGTCACCTTCGGCGAGTTCGGCATCCAGGCTCTGGAGCCCGCCTACGTGACCAACCGGCAGATCGAGTCGGCTCGTATCGCCATCACCCGGCACATCCGCCGTGGTGGCAAGGTCTGGATCAACATCTTCCCGGACCGCCCGCTGACCAAGAAGCCGGCCGAGACCCGCATGGGTTCCGGCAAGGGCTCGCCGGAGTGGTGGGTGGCCAACGTCAAGCCGGGTCGGGTGCTCTTCGAGATGAGCTTCCCGAACGAGGCTGTGGCCCGCGAGGCGCTGCGTCGCGCGATCCACAAGCTCCCGATGAAGTGCCGCATCGTTACGCGTGAGGGTGGTGAGTTCTGATGGCAGCGGGTACCACCGCTTCCGAGCTGCGTGAGCTCACCGAGGAAGAGCTCGTGCTGCGCCTGAGGGAGGCGAAGGAGGAGCTGTTCAACCTCCGCTTCCAGATGGCCACCGGGCAGCTCGACAACAACCGCCGCCTGCGCACGGTCCGGCACGAGATCGCCCGGATCTACACCGTGATGCGGGAGCGGGAGCTGGGCCTCTCGGCCTCCCCCGACGCGGTTTCCACTGGTGAGGGTGCGGCATGAGCGAGAGCAACGAAGTGACGACCGAGGTGCGCAACGACCGCAAGGTCCGCGAGGGCTACGTCGTGTCCGACAAGATGGACAAGACGATCGTGGTCGCACTGGAGGACCGGAAGAAGCACGCCCGGTACTCGAAGGTCCTGCGCTCCACCACCAAGGTGAAGGCGCACGACGAGCAGAACACCGCCGGTGTCGGCGACCGCGTCCTCCTCATGGAGACGCGTCCGCTGTCGGCTACCAAGCGCTGGCGCCTCGTCGAGATCCTCGAAAAGGCCAAGTAAGCCCAAGAAACTGGCCCAGCAGCACCGGGTGCAGCGGACCGAGCCCGTCAGGTCGGAAATCTGGCGGGCCAGGAATGGTCAAGGAGTAGGTAAGTGATCCAGCAGGAGTCGCGGCTACGCGTCGCCGACAACACCGGTGCGAAGGAAATCCTCTGCATCCGTGTTCTCGGTGGTTCGGGCCGCCGCTACGCGGGCATCGGGGACATCATCGTCGCGACGGTGAAGCAGGCCATCCCGGGTGCCGGCGTCAAGAAGGGCGACGTCGTCAAGGCGGTCATCGTCCGCACCGTCAAGGAGAAGCGCCGTCCCGACGGCTCTTACATCCGGTTCGACGAGAACGCCGCGGTGCTCATCAAGAACGACAACGAGCCGCGGGGCACCCGCATCTTCGGCCCGGTCGGTCGTGAGCTCCGCGACAAGAAGTTCATGAAGATCATCTCGTTGGCGCCGGAGGTGCTCTGATCATGAAGGTGAAGAAGGGCGACACCGTCGTGGTTATCGCCGGCAAGGACAAGGGTGCTCGCGGCAAGGTCATCATGGCCTACCCCGCTGAGAACCGCGTCCTGGTCGAGGGCGTCAACCGCATCAAGAAGCACACCCGGATCACGCAGACCCAGCGCGGCGCGCAGTCGGGCGGCATCGTGACCCAGGAGGCCCCCATCCACGTGTCCAACGTGATGGTGGTCGACTCGGACGGCAAGCCGACCCGTGTGGGCTACCGGACGAACGACGAGGGCAAGCGGGTCCGCATTTCCCGTCGTAACGGGAAGGACATCTGATGACCACCGTTGAGAAGACCATTCCGCGGCTGAAGGCCCGCTACCGCGAGGAGATCGTCGCCTCGCTGCGCGAGCAGTTCGAGTACGCCAACGTCATGCAGATCCCGGGCGTGGTGAAGGTCGTCGTCAACATGGGTGTCGGCGACGCCGCCCGTGACGGCAAGCTGATCGAGGGCGCCGTCAAGGACCTGTCGATCATCACGGGCCAGCGGCCCGAGGTCCGCAAGGCCCGCAAGTCCATCGCGCAGTTCAAGCTGCGCGAGGGCATGCCGATCGGCGCGCGCGTCACGCTGCGCGGCGACCGCATGTGGGAGTTCCTGGACCGACTGCTGACGATCGCGCTGCCCCGTATCCGCGACTTCCGCGGCCTCTCGGGCAAGCAGTTCGACGGCAACGGGAACTACACGTTCGGCCTGAACGAGCAGTCGATGTTCCACGAGATCGACCCGGACGCCATCGACCGTCCCCGCGGTATGGACATCACCGTGGTCACGACCGCGACCAACGACGAAGAGGGCCGGGCGCTGCTGAAGCTCCTGGGCTTCCCGTTCAAGGAGAACTGATCATGGCCAAGAAGGCGCTGATCAACAAGGCCGCGGCCAAGCCGAAGTTCAAGGTGCGGGGTTACACCCGCTGCCAGCGTTGCGGTCGCCCGCACTCGGTGTTCCGCAAGTTCGGCCTGTGCCGGATCTGCCTCCGCGAGATGGCGCACCGGGGCGAGCTGCCCGGTGTGAGCAAGTCCAGCTGGTAAGTCCGGCTCGGCGGCAGGTTTTTTTGAGACTCATCACTTCGCTGTAGGCCCGTCCACGACCAGCCGGCCGCAAGGTCGGCTCGGACCCTGGCTGGGGAACCGCAGCGAGAAAGGTTGACCAGGTCACCATGACGATGACCGACCCGATCGCAGACATGTTGACGCGTCTGCGGAACGCGAACTCGGCTTACCACGACAAGGTCGTGATGCCGCACTCGAAGTTGAAGGCCAGCATCGCCGAGATCCTCAAGCGCGAGGGCTACATCGCGAGCTACCGCGATGAGCAGGGCGACGTGGCCAAGAACCTGGTTATCGAGCTGAAGTACGGCCCGAACCGGGAGCGCAGCATCGCCGGCCTCCGCCGCGTGTCGAAGCCCGGTCTGCGCATCTACGCGAAGTCGACCAACCTGCCGAAGGTGCTGGGCGGTCTGGGCGTCGCGATCATTTCGACCTCTGGCGGTCTGATGACCGACCGCCAGGCCAACAAGTCGGGCGTGGGCGGAGAAGTCCTCGCCTACGTCTGGTGAGGAAGGGGGACTAGGCAATGTCGCGCATCGGAAAACTGCCGATCACCGTCCCCTCCGGGGTCGACGTGAACATCGACGGCCAGGCTGTGAGCGTCAAGGGCCCGAAGGGCACCCTGTCGCTCAACATCGCTGAGCCGATCATCATCGAGAAGGCCGAAGACGGCACCCTCGAGGTGAAGCGCCCGAACGACGAGCGTCGCAGCCGCTCGCTGCACGGCCTGTCGCGCACCCTGGTGCAGAACATGGTCGTCGGCGTGACGCAGGGCTACGAGAAGAAGATGGAAATCCACGGCGTCGGTTACCGCGTGGCGCTGAAGGGTTCCGACCTGGAGTTCGCGCTGGGCTACAGCCACCCGGTGAAGGTGGAGGCCCCCGAGGGCATCACCTTCGCGGTGGAGACCCCGACCCGCTTCTCCGTGGCCGGCATCGACAAGCAGCTCGTGGGCGAGGTCGCCGCCAACATCCGCAAGCTGCGCAAGCCCGACCCGTACAAGGGCAAGGGCGTGCGCTACGCGGGCGAGAAGATCCGCCGCAAGGTCGGAAAGACGGGTAAGTGACATGAGCGAGACTGCAACGAAGCGCAAGCCGGTGGGCAAGGACATCTCGACCACTCGCCGCATCGCCAAGACCCGCCGTCACTTCCGCCTCCGCAAGAAGGTCAGCGGCACGTCGGAGCGCCCGCGCCTGGTCGTGCACCGGTCGTCGAAGCACATCACCGTGCAGATCATCGACGACCTCGCCGGCCACACCCTGGCGGCAGCCTCCTCCGTGGAGGCGGACGTCCGGGCGATCGACGGCGACAAGAAGGCTCGCGCGGTCAAGGTCGGCCAGCTGGCCGCCGCGCGTGCCAAGGAAGCCGGGATCACCCAGGTCGTCTTCGACCGCGGCGGCAACGCCTACCACGGTCGGATCGCCGCTCTGGCCGATGCCGCCCGTGAGGCGGGGCTGGAGTTCTGACAATGCACATCTTCGGAATTGAGAGGGACGCCTGATGCCAGGACGCACGCGTCGCGAAGGCGGCGGAGGCGAGCGCGGTGAGCGTCGCGACCGTCGTGACGGCGGCCGCGGCGGCGCGGCCCAGGAGAAGACCCCGCACCTGGAGCGCGTGGTTGCGATCAACCGCGTGTCCAAGGTCGTGAAGGGTGGTCGTCGGTTCAGCTTCACCGCCCTCGTCGTGGTCGGTGACGGCGACGGCATGGTCGGTGTCGGCTACGGCAAGGCCAAGGAAGTGCCGGCGGCGATCGCCAAGGGTGTGGAGGAGGCGAAGAAGAACTTCTTCCGCGTCCCCCGCATCGCGGGCACGATCCCTCACCCGGTGCAGGGCGAGAAGGCGGCCGGTGTGGTGCTGCTGCGTCCGGCCTCGGCCGGTACCGGTGTCATCGCCGGTGGCGCGGTCCGCGCGGTGCTGGAGTGCGCCGGTGTCCACGACGTGCTGAGCAAGTCGCTGGGCTCCGACAACGCCATCAACATCGTGCACGCCACGGTGGCGGCCCTGAAGGGCCTTCAGCGTCCCGAGGAGGTGGCCGCCCGCCGCGGTCTGCCGCTCGAGGATGTGGCTCCCGCCGGCATGCTCCGTGCCCGTGCAGGGGCGGTGTGACCATGGCCCAGCTCAAGGTGACCCAGGTCAAGAGCAGCATCGGTACCAAGCACAACCACCGTGAGTCCCTCCGGACCCTGGGGTTGCGCAAGATCCGCCAGTCGGTGGTCCGCGAGGACACGCCGCAGGTGCGCGGCCTGATCCACGCCGTTCGCCACCTGGTGGTCGTCGAGGAGGTCCAGTCGTGACCATCAAGATCCATGACCTGCGTCCGGCCCCCGGCGCCAAGACCGCGAAGACCCGTGTCGGTCGCGGTGAGGGCTCCAAGGGCAAGACGGCCGGTCGCGGTACGAAGGGCACCGGCGCGCGGAAGAACGTTTCCCCGCGCTTCGAAGGTGGCCAGATGCCGCTGCACATGCGCCTGCCGAAGCTGAAGGGCTTCCGCAACCCGTTCCGCACCGAGTACCAGGTGGTGAACGTGGGCGACCTCGCCCGGGTGTTCCCGGACGGCGGTCGGGTGGACGTGGACGCACTCATCCACGCGGGCCTGGTGCGCAAGAACCAGCTCGTCAAGGTCCTCGGCAACGGTGACCTGAACGGCGTCAAGCTGGACGTCGTGGCGAACAAGTTCTCCGGCAGCGCGGTCGACAAGATCGCCGCCGCCGGTGGCACCACCACCGTGCTCTGAGCACGACGCACGCAAGGCATTGCCGAAAGGCCCCCGGAGCCTCCCGCTCCGGGGGCCTTTCCCTTGCCCCGGACCACCACGTCTCTACGGTTGCCGCTGGGCGCCCGTGAGCCTTCGGCGGGCAGAGGCCGCGCTCACGCCGGCGGGTGGGCGTCACAACGGTTCCGCTGCGCGGGCTGGTGCCGCCCGGCTGTCGTTACGGACCGTGCCGCCCGGTGAGGCTTCGGGGGTTCTGTGCCGGCGCTGCTCCGGTGGCGCTGCGGGTTCTTCGCCCGTGCCGCGCGGCCGTGCTTCGCAGGGGTCCCCGCCCAGGGGATCCCCTGTTCTTGATCCTGCCGGCCGGCACCGACAGTTCCTCCGCGTTGTGGTCGGGCCTGTGGACAACTTCGAGCAGCCCGGCCCCGATCCGCCGCCGGCCGGCACCAACAGCCCACGCAACGCGATTGGTCCTGTGGACAACCGGTGGACAACTGTCCCGCTCGCGGATTCTTGACACTTGCCGGCATCGCCCGGCGGGTGGTGGGACGGACGTTCGCCCAAGGCGTAAAACCGGTTGGCGGCCGGGTTAGCGTGCACGCATGTGGCCGGCCTTCTTCTTCGGCGCCTCGCTCCTGGTCGCGTTGACCCCTGGCGCCAACAACCTCCTGGGCATGCACCACGCGGTCCACCACGGGCCGCTCAAGGCCGCTACGGCGCTCCTGGGGCGTCTTGCGGCCTTCTCCCTCATGGTCGCGGCGGTGGTCGCGGGCCTGGGGCCCATCCTCGCCGCCAGCCACACCGCGCTGACCGTCATCAAGTGGGCGGGCGTGGCGTACCTCGTCTACCTCGCCGTGCGCATCCTGACGACCAAGGACACCACCGAAACGCCAGCCAGGCAGGGCACTCCGCTGCGCAAGGAGTTCGTGGTGGCGATCACGAACCCCAAGGCGCTGCTGATCTTCACCGCCTTCGTCCCCCAGTTCGTCGACCCCGCCCGCGGCCCCATCCCGCTCCAGCTCGCGACGCTCGGCGCGATCTACCTGGCGGCCGAGGCCGTCGCCGGGACCGCTTACGTCGCGCTGGGCGCCGGCATCCGCCGGGCAGGGCTGACCCGGCGGGCCCGGGCGCGGCTCGACAAGGCCACCGCGGGCGTGCTGCTCGGCATGGCCGGTCTGCTGGCGACGAGCCGAACTTGATCCATTCGGGGGCTTGCGGGCCGCCGTAGTCGATCAGGTACGAAGTGTGAAGGACGACTGGCTACGGCAATCGGCCAAGCGGCTGTTAAAGTCGCGGGCTGAACCCGGATGCCCTCCGGGTCGGTCGCGGCTACCTGTCGCTTCCGCCACCGTCGGCAAGGAGTCGACGGCACGTCCGCAAGACTGTGCCGGCAACAAAGCCGGTACCGCAGGATGCCGACCCCAGTGGGGCGGCAACGCTGATGGAGGTTCGCGTGCTCGGCGCATTCCGCTCGGCTCTCGCGACGCCGGACCTACGCAAGAAGATCCTTTTCACACTCGGGATCGTCGTGGTGTACCGGTTGGGCGCGACCATGCCCGCGCCGGGCGTCTCCTTCAAGAACGTCAAACAGTGTGTCGAGTCGGTCGACCAGCAGGGGATCTACTCGCTGATCAACCTGTTCAGCGGTGGCGCACTGCTGAACTTGTCGATCTTCGCGCTCGGCATCATGCCGTACATCACGGCGAGCATCATCATCCAGTTGCTCACCGTGGTGATTCCGCGGTTCGAGCAGCTGAAGAAGGAAGGGCAGGCGGGTCAGGGCAAGCTGACCCAGTACACCCGCTACCTGACCATCGCGCTGGCGGTCCTGCAGTCCACGGGCATCATCGCCCTGGCCGTGCGCGACCAGCTGTTCGCGAACTGCGAAGTGCCGGTCATCCCCGACGAGAGCATCTTCAACCTGGTCGTCCTCGTGGTCGTCATGACCGCCGGCACCAGCGTGATCATGTGGCTCGGTGAGATCATCACCGAGAAGGGGATCGGCAACGGCATGTCGCTGCTGATCTTCACCGGCATCGCGGCCCGCGTGCCGATCGAGGGCAAGATCATCTTCGACCGCGGTGGCCTGACCTTCTTCCTGGTCTGCGTCGCGGCCCTGCTGATCATCGCCAGCGTCGTCTACGTCGAGCAGGCGCAGCGCCGCATCCCGGTCCAGTACGCGAAGCGCATGATCGGCCGCCGGATGTACGGCGGCACGTCGACCTACCTGCCGCTCAAGGTGAACCAGGCCGGTGTCATCCCGGTCATCTTCGCCTCGTCGCTGCTGTACCTCCCCGATCTCATCTCCAGGCTGACCGCCTCCACCGACGGTTCCGCTCCTGGCTGGTGGGAGACCTTCGTGCAGACGCACCTGGTGACCCAGTCGAGCCCGGTGCACATCTCGCTCTACTTCCTGCTGATCGTCTTCTTCACCTACTTCTACGTCGGCATCACGTTCAACCCGGACGAGCGTGCGGACGAGATGAAGAAGTTCGGTGGGTTCATCCCGGGCATCCGACCGGGTCGTCCCACCGCCGAGTACCTCCGCTTCGTGTTGGGGCGGATCACGCTGCCCGGCTCGCTCTACCTGGGCATCGTCGCCATCCTGCCGAACCTGTTCCTCGACCTCACCGGTCAGGGCCAGAACCAGAACTTCCCGTTCGGCGGCACGGCGGTGCTGATCATGGTCGGTGTCGGCCTCGACACCGTGAAGCAGATCGAGAGCCAGCTCATGCAGCGCAACTACGAAGGGTTCCTCCGCTAGTGCGACTCGTTCTCGTCGGCCCGCCCGGAGCGGGCAAGGGCACCCAGGCCGAAATCCTCAGCAGCAAGCTCGGCGTGCCGCACATCTCCACCGGGGACCTCTTCCGCGCCCACATCAGCCAGCAGACGGACCTGGGCAAGGAGGTCCAGGAGTACCTGGACTCCGGCGAACTGGTGCCGGACGAGGTCACCAACGAGATGGTCCGGGGCCGGCTCGCGCAGCCGGACGCCGCCAACGGCTTCCTGCTCGACGGCTTCCCGCGCAACACGGCCCAGGCGGCCGTGCTGGGCGAGATGCTGGCCGTCGACGGCCACGCGTTGGACGCGGTGCTCGAATTCCGGATCGACGAGGACGTCGTGGTGGAGCGCCTGCTCGCCCGCGGCCGCACGGACGACAAGGAAGACGTGATCCGGCACCGCCAGCAGGTGTACCGGACGGAGACCGCGCCGCTGCTCGACTACTACTCCGACATCGTCGTGACGATCGACGCCGTCGGTGAGGTCGAAGAGATCAGCGAGCGCGCTCTCCGCGCGTTGCGCGACCCGAAGTGAGCGGTGGACTTGTCGGTGCGTTGCGTCGAATCGTCCCCGGTCGGGACCGCATGATCGAGATCAAGAGCCGCGGCCAGCTGGAGGCCATGAGGGCCGCCGGCCTGGTCGTGGCCCGCACGCTGGCCCTGGTCACCTCGCACACGAAGGCCGGGGTTAGCACCGCGGAACTGGACGAGCTGGCGGAGCAGAGCATCCGAGACGCCGGCGCGATCCCGTCGTTCAAGGGCTACCACGGGTTCCCGGCGTCGATCTGCGCGTCCGTGAACGAGCAGGTCGTCCACGGCATCCCCAGCCGCACGCAGGTGCTGGCCGAGGGTGACCTGATCTCGATCGACTGCGGCGCCATCCTCGACGGGTGGCACGGCGACTCCGCCGTCACCGTGGCGGTCGGCGAGGTGACGGACGCGGAGCTGAAGCTGTCGGACGCCACCCGCGCCTCGATGCTCGCGGGCATCGACGCCGCGGTGCCGGGAGGTCGGCTGAGCGACATCTCGTTCGCGATCGAGTCGGCCACGATCCTGGCCGGCGAGGAGCACGGGGTCGAGTACGGGATCGTCGAGGGCTACGGCGGCCACGGCATCGGCACGAAGATGCACATGGACCCGTTCCTGCCGAACTACGGCAAGCCCGGCAAGGGGCCGCGCCTGAAGGTCGGCATGGCGATCGCGATCGAGCCGATGCTGACCCTGGGCACCGAGCGGACCGTCGAGCTGGACGACGGCTGGACCGTCGTCACGGCGGACGGCTCGCGCGCGGCGCACTGGGAGCACTCGGTGGCGATCACCGACGACGGGCCGTGGGTCCTCACCGCCCTGGACTGAACCTCCGCGACATCCTCCGACGCCGGTGGCCCCGAACCTGGGACCACCGGCGTCGGCGTTGCGCGGGTCCTGGTGGCTTTGGGGACCGCCGGGTTTGGGAGCCGCCGGGTTCGGGCAGCTCGACCGCGGCGCGGTGGTTGCGCGAGTTGTCCACAGGTGGCGCCCGGTGGCCGGGGACTGTCGGTGCTTCGTGGCAGGATCAAAAACAGGGATCCCCTGGGCGGGGACCCCTGCGTGAGCCTTCGTGGTGCGCATCGGCGGTCGTGGCGGTCGCGGTGAGCACCGGCGGGCGCGGTGGCACGGCGGGTGTGGCGGCGTGGTGAGCACCGGCGGGCGTGGCGGTGTGGCGGGTGCCGGCTGAAGTGGGGGGTTAGCCCCATTCTCCGGGGCGGTGGGCGCGGCCACGATGGCACGGTGACGCATCCTGTGCGGCCCGAGGACGTGCGAGCCTCCGACGCCGAACGCGAGCTCGTCCAGCTGTGGCTCCGCCGCGCCCACGCCGACGGCAGCCTCGACCTCGCCGAGTTCGACGCCAGGGTCGTGCGCTCCTGGCAGGCCAAGACCCGCGGCGACCTCGCGCTCCTCGTCGCCGACCTGCCGGTGAGCCCGGCCCCGCCACCGGCCCCGCCACCGCCACCGGTGAAGGCGCGCGGCGGCGGGCGGAAGGCGTTGCGGGTCCTCACGACTATCTGGCTGGCCGTGAGCGCGTTCAACTTCGCCCTCTGGCTGCTCGTGAGCCTGCTCGTCGGCGACGGGTTCGCGCACCCCTGGTTCCTGTGGATCGCCGTCCCGGCGGGCGCGGTGCTCGGCGTCGTCCGGCTGATGACCGACGACCATCGGTAACAGTGTTATAGTAGACGGCGAGGAGGTGGCGCCGTGCAGGACCCGTTCACCAGGGCGGCTGATCGCGACCGGGCCGCGGTCGCCGCGGAGCTGTCCCGCGCCCACACCGAGGGCCGGCTGACGCTGTCGGAGTTCGACGAGCGGACCCGCGCCGCGTACGAGGCCCGCACGTACGCCGAACTCACGGCCCTCACCGCCGACCTGCCCCGCGTGTCACCCGAGCCGGTGAAGCGCCGCGTCGACGGGGTGACTAAGGTCGTCACCGGCGCCTGGTTCGCCGCCAGCGCGATCAACTTCCTCATCTGGGGAGTCATCAGCCTCGCCGTCGGCGAAGCCCTCCACCCCTGGTGGATCTGGGTGGCGGGCCCGTGGGGTCTGGTCCTGCTGGCCGCCCACCTGGCCCGATTTGGGCGTTCGAGCTGACCCGCGTACTATGGACAGGTGGCGCATTCGTCGCGCCGGTTCCGTCATGCCCGGGGATCTTCGTCCCCGGAGGTGGCAGGGTTCGCAAGGGCCTGGAGGAGTCGGGGTGCCGCGTGCCCGCACTCCGGAAGTAACACCCACCGTCACGAAACGCGGAGGACATGGGCAAGAAGGACGGGGCCATTGAGGTCGAGGGCCGCGTAGTCGAGCCGCTTCCCAACGCGATGTTCCGCGTCGAGTTGGAGAACGGTCACAAGGTCCTGGCACACATCAGCGGCAAGATGCGTCAGCACTACATCCGCATCCTCCCTGAGGACCGGGTTGTCGTGGAGCTCTCGCCCTACGACCTGTCCCGCGGGCGCATCGTCTACCGCTACAAGTGACCTCCGGCGCGCCCCAGCACGGGCGCACCGGCTGACGCAGGAGAAGCTCAGGCGTGAAGGTCCAGCCGAGCGTCAAGAAGATCTGCGACAAGTGCAAGGTGATCCGCCGTCACGGTCGGGTCATGGTGATCTGCGAGAACCTGCGCCACAAGCAGCGCCAGGGCTGAGCAGACCCCCTGCACGAGTCGGGTCTTCACCGGACGCGACACCGAGTAAGCCTCCTCGCACCTGCCGCCGGAACGTCGGCGGCACACCCCCGGACTCCAGGCCGGGGCCGGGACACCGGTCGTGAAAGCGACCGGAACTGACACAGCGAGTCAGTCCCGGGACCGGGCGAGGAGCAGACCTGGAGCGACACCACTGTTAGGAGCAAGCGCCGTATGGCACGACTCGCTGGCGTAGACCTCCCCCGCGAAAAGCGGTTGGAGATCGCGCTGACCTACATCTTCGGCATCGGGCGCACGCGGTCCAAGGAAGTCCTGACCGCGACCGAGCTGTCCCCCGACCTCCGGGTCAAGGACCTCGGTGACGCCGACCTGGCGAAGCTGCGGGACTACATCGAGAACAACTTCAAGGTCGAGGGTGACCTCCGCCGCGAGGTTCAGGCCGACATCCGCCGCAAGATGGAAATCGGCACCTACCAGGGGCTGCGCCACCGTCGCAACCTGCCCGTCCGCGGGCAGCGCACCAAGACGAACGCGCGCACCCGCAAGGGTCCGAAGAAGACCGTGGCGGGCAAGAAGAAGGCCGGCAAGAAGTAACCTCGCGTCTAGCAAGTAGGAGTTCACCCAGAAATGCCACCCAAGTCCCGCACGGGCGCCGGGGTCAAGAAGGTCCGGCGCAAGGAAAAGAAGAACGTCTCGCACGGCCAGGCGCACATCAAGAGCACGTTCAACAACACCATCGTGTCCATCACGGACCCGCTGGGCAACGTGATCAGCTGGGCCTCCGCCGGCCACGTCGGCTTCAAGGGCTCGCGCAAGTCGACGCCGTTCGCGGCGCAGATGGCCGCCGAGAACGCCGCCCGCAAGGCCGCCGAGCACGGCATGCGCAAGGTGGACGTGTTCGTGAAGGGTCCCGGCTCCGGCCGCGAGACCGCGATCCGTTCGCTGCAGGCCGCCGGCCTCGAGGTCGGCACCATCCAGGACGTGACCCCGCAGCCCCACAACGGCTGCCGCCCGCCCAAGCGGCGCCGGGTCTGAGGCACGGGGAGGAGTAAGACAACATGGCTCGCTATACCGGACCGGCCACTCGCATCTCGCGCCGTCTCAAGGTCGACCTCGTCGGCGGGGACCAGGCGTTCGAGCGTCGTCCTTACCCGCCCGGCCAGCACGGCCGCGGTCGGATCAAGGAGTCCGAGTACCTGCTGCAGCTCCAGGAGAAGCAGAAGGCTCGTTACACCTACGGCGTGCTGGAGAAGCAGTTCCGCCGCTACTACGAGGAAGCGGTTCGCCGCCCCGGCAAGACCGGCGAGAACCTGCTGCAGATCCTCGAGTCCCGCCTCGACAACGTGGTGTACCGCGCGGGTCTCGCGCGCACCCGTCGTCAGGCCCGCCAGCTGGTCAGCCACGGTCACTTCATCGTGAACGGCCACAAGGTGAACATCCCGAGCTACCGGGTGTCGAAGTTCGACATCATCGACGTGAAGCCGAAGTCGCTGCCCACGCTGCCCTTCGAGGCCGCGCGTGCTTCCTTCGGCGACCGGCCGATCCCGGCGTGGCTCCAGGTCGTGCAGTCCAACCTGCGCATCCTGGTCCACCAGCTGCCGGAGCGGGCGCAGATCGACACGCCCGTCACCGAGCAGCTGATCGTCGAGCTCTACTCGAAGTGATCCTCCTGGAGGGGCCGTCCGCGGCCCCTCCAGTCGGGTCCCGCGGCGGTACGGAATGGTGTGCCGCCCGCGTTTGCCGGTCTCCGCGACCGGTCTCCACGACGTCAAATAGCGGGCGTCGGGGTAAGAGAGGAAGAACCCAGTGCTGATTTCCCAGCGCCCCTCGCTCAGCGAGGAATCGGTCAACGAGACCCGCTCCCGGTTCGTCATCGAGCCGCTGGAGCCGGGCTTCGGCTACACCCTCGGCAACTCCATCCGCCGCACCCTGCTGTCGTCCATCCCCGGCGCGGCCGTGACCAGCATCCGCATCGACGGTGTGCTGCACGAGTTCACGACCGTCCCCGGTGTGAAGGAAGACGTCACCGACATCATCCTCAACCTCAAGGAGCTGGTCGTCAGCTCCGAGGAGGACGAGCCGGTGACCATGTACCTGCGCAAGCAGGGGCCGGGCGCGGTGACCGCGGGCGACATCGTGCCTCCGGCCGGTGTCACCGTGCACAACCCCGACCTGCACATCGCCACCCTGAACGGCAAGGGCAAGCTGGAGATCGAGCTCGTGGTCGAGCGCGGTCGCGGCTACGTCCCCGCCGTGCAGAACAAGCAGGCGGGCGCCGAGATCGGCCGCATTCCCGTCGACTCGATCTACTCGCCCGTCATGAAGGTGACCTACAAGGTCGAGGCCACCCGTGTCGAGCAGCGGACCGACTTCGACAAGCTGATCCTCGACGTCGAGACCAAGCCGTCGATCACGCCGCGCGATGCCGTCGCGTCCGCCGGCAAGACGCTGGTCGAGCTGTTCGGCCTCGCCCGCGAGCTGAACGTCGACGCCGAGGGCATCGAGATCGGCCCCTCGCCCGCCGAGGCGGACACCATCGCGGCGTTCGCGATGCCGATCGAGGACCTGGACCTCACCGTCCGGTCCTACAACTGCCTCAAGCGCGAGGGCATCCACACCGTGGGCGAGCTGGTCTCGCGCAGCGAGGCGGACCTGCTGGACATCCGCAACTTCGGCGCGAAGTCGATCGACGAGGTCAAGATGAAGCTCGTCGGTCTCGGCCTCGCGCTGAAGGACAGCCCTCCTGGGTTCGACCCGTCGGCCGCCGCGTCCGACTACCCGGCCGAAGGCTGGGGCACGGACACGACCGTGGACTCCCACGACGACGGCCAGGACTACGCGGAGACCGAGCAGCTCTGAGGTCGCTTAGCGGCCGGGCCGGAGCAGAGGATCAGAAAGAAATCCGAGGAGCAATTCGATGCCCACCCCCACCAAGGGACCCCGTCTCGGGGGCTCGCCGGCCCACGAGCGGCTGATGCTGGCCAACCTGGCCACGTCCCTGTTCACCCACGGTCGGATCACGACCACCGAGGCCAAGGCGAAGCGGCTGCGCCCGTACGCCGAGAAGCTGATCAGCAAGGCGAAGGTCGGTGACCTGCACAACCGTCGCGAGATCCTGAAGGTGATCCGCGACAAGGACATCGTGCACAAGCTGTTCGCCGAGATCGGCCCGCAGTTCGCCGACCGCCCCGGTGGCTACACCCGCATCACCAAGACGATGCCGCGCAAGGGCGACAACGCGCCCATGGCCGTCATCGAGCTGGTCGCGGAGAAGACCGTCACCTCCGAGGCGGAGCGCGCCCGCAAGACCAAGTTCGCCAAGGACGAGGCCCCCAAGAACGAGACGGCGGCCGCGACCGAGGAGACGAAGTCCGAGGACGTGCAGGACCAGGACGCCGAGGCGCCCGAGTCCGCCACGAAGGACGCCGCCGAGGAGCCCGCCGAGGGCGCCGAGGACGCGTCCGACGACGAGGCACCGAAGGCCGAGAAGAAGGACGAGTCCTGACGGACGCGCACTTCACCGACGAGCCCGTCGCCCCCGCTGGGGACGACGGGCTCGTTCGTGTGCGACTGGACCTGGCGTACGACGGCACGGACTTCTCCGGCTGGGCGCGGCAGCCCGACCGGCGCACGGTGTGCGGCGTGCTGGAGGACACCATGTCGACGGTGCTGCGCGAGGACGTGCAGCTGACCGTGGCGGGCCGGACGGACGCGGGCGTGCACGCGTCGGGGCAGGTGGCGCACGTCGACCTGCCGTCCGGCGTGGACGTCGCCGGTTTGCCGAAGCGGTTGGCGCGGGCGCTGCCCGCGGACGTGCGCGTGTTCTCGGCGCGGGTCGTGCCGGCCGAGTTCGACGCGCGGTTCGCCGCGTTGCGCCGGCACTACGAGTACCGGGTCACGGACGCGCCGTTCGGCGCGCACCCGTTGCGGCGGCTGGACACCCTGGCGTGGCCGCGTCCGCTGGACCTGGGGGCGTTGAACGAGGCGTCGCGGTTGCTGCTGGGGGAACGGGACTTCTGCGCGTTCTGCCGGCGGCGCGAGGGCGCGACGACGATCCGGGAGCTGCAGCGCCTGGAGTGGGTGCGGGACGGTGACGTGCTGACCGCGTTCGTGTCCGCGGACGCGTTCTGCCACTCGATGGTGCGCAGCCTGGTGGGGGCGCTGCTGGCGGTCGGCGAGGGGCGCAAGCCGGTGGGCTGGCCCGCGTCGCTGCTGTCGCTCACCGCGCGGTCCAGCGAGGTGACGGTGGCGCCGCCGCACGGGTTGTCGCTGGTCCGGGTCGACTACCCGGCGGACGACGAGCTCGCCGCGCGGGCCGCGGTCACCCGGAACGTGCGCGTCGCACCGACCACGTGAGCCACGCCGCCGCGCCGAGCGGGATCTCCGCCAGGTAGGTGAAGAAGCCGAACAGCAGCACGCCCGCGACGGCCGGCGCGGCGGGCGTGCCGAGGCTGACGAGCAGCGCGATGGTGCCGTTCTCGGTGAGCCCGACGCCGCCGGGCGTGATCACGGCGAGGGTCAGCAGCCGGCTCACCGCGAACGCCGCCACCGTCGGGCCCGGTCCCAGGTGGACGCCCGCGGCGGCCAGGCAGCACCACAGCAGCAGGCCCTGGAGCAGCAGGTAGCCGAGCATGCCGAGGGTCATCCGCCGCCAGCCGTCCCGCACCACCCGGCCGGTCTCCCGGCGCAGCCGCAGCAGGAACCGGGTGGCGCGCCCGCCGAGCAGCCGGCCGAGCCACCGCAGGCGCAGCAGCACGACGGCGGCCAGCACCAGCACGCCGGCCGCCGTCACCGTCGCGAGCAGGATGCCGTGGCCCAGCACCGCCGCGCCCTGCACGGCCAGCGCGAGCGCCGGCAGCGCCACCCGGAACAGGGCGTTCCACAGGCCGCTGACGATCGCGGACGTGGTGATGGCGCGCGCCGAGTGGCCCCAGCTCGCCGCCATGACCGCCGTCACCGCCACCCCGGCCGCGCCGCCGAACGGCAGGACGTTGCTGATGGCGCTGCCCGCCGCGTTCAGGCTGAACGCCTGGGTGCGGCGCAGGCCGGGCAGTGAGCCGGTGAGCACGGAGGTGTAGGTCCAGAGCCCGGCCAGCCAGAGGGCGGTCAGCCCCAGCACCGTGCCGGGGCCGATCCGGCGCACCTGGTCGCCGACCGCCGTCCACGCCACGCCGCCGACGGCGGGCACCAGTGCGACGACCAGCCACGCCGCCAGGCCGAGGGACGCCAGCGAGGCGGCGACGCGGAGCCGGCGGACGGGGGTCCGCCGGACGTGGGACGACTGCCTCACCGGGCCCGCAATCGTTTGCGCTCCACGTACCACTCGGTGCCGAGGACCAGCTTGAACAGCGGCGACGGCAGGGTGAGCAGGGCGGCGAGGGTCCGGGTCGACTCGCCGCCGGTGGTCTGCGTGGCGTGCGCGGCCATCGCGGCCCGCTTCACGTGCGCGTACCGCCGGACGTCCACCGAGTGGGTGATCTCGTCGCGGGCGGTGAAGGCGTGCCGGAACGGGTCGAGGTCGAACCTGCGGGCCAGGCGCGCCACCCGCAGTCCGCGCAGCAGGGACGTGCGGTCGACCGTCGCCTCCCACACGCGGGGCGTGCCGGCCAGCTCGGCGGCCAACGCGCCGACCCGGTGCACCTGCACGTGGTCGGGATGCCCGTAGCCGCCGGCGGGGTCGTACGTCGTCAGCAGGTCGGCGCGTTCCTCGTGCAGGAGCTCGGCCAGCCGTTCCGCGGCCTCGGCGACGTCGGCGCGGGCGAAACCGCGCCGGCCGTCCAGCCCGGAGTCGCGGTAGCCCAGGAACTCCACGCGCGCGCACCCGAGGACGCGCGCGGACTCGTGGGCCTCCCTGGTGCGGACCGCGCCGAGGTCGGTTCTCGCCGCGCTGAGCCCGCGTTCGCCGGCGGTCGCGACGACCAGCACCACGCGGTGGCCCTCGCGGGCGAGGCGCGCCATCGTGCCGCCGGTCAGCAGGGCTTCGTCGTCGGGATGGGCGTGGAAGAACACGCAGGTTCGGCTCACGGGTGCAAGAGTGTCAGTTGGTCCGTTCGGCGGCTTGACGGGAGCGCGAGTGTCGATCATCCACGTCTCCGACTGCTTCCTGCCGCGCCTCGGCGGGATCGAGGTGCAGGTCGCCGGACTGGCCCGCGCGCAGGCCGCGAACGGGGCCGAGGTGCACGTGGTGACGGCCACCAGGCTCGCGTCGGACGGCGCCGGGTACTCGGTGCACCGGATCGCCGTGCGGCTGCCGTGGGACGTGCCCGTGCACCCCAGGGCCGGCACGTGCCTCGACCGGGTGCTCGCCTCGCTGGAGCCGTCGGTCGTGTACGTCCACGTCGGCGCGATCTCGCCGTTCGCGTGGTCGGGGGTGCGGTCGGCGTCGCGGCTGGGCGTGCCGGTGGTCGTCGTCGTGCACAGCCTGTGGGACCCCGTGGTGCAGCGGTGCTACCGGGTGCTGGACCGGTTCGCCTCGTGGAGTTCCGCGCCGGTGGCGCTGGCGGCGGTGAGCCGGGTGGCGGCGGAGCGGGTGCGGGCGGTCGTGCCGGGCGTCCCGGTGGGCGTGGTGCCGAACGGGATCGTGCCGTCGTCGTGGCGGCGCGCCCCGACGCGGCGGCCAAGGGGTGCGGTGCACGTCGTGTCCGTGGGACGGCTCGCGGCGCGGAAGGAGCCGATGGCGTTGCTGCGGGCGCTGCGGGAGGTGCGCGCCGACGTGCCGCTGCGGGCGACGGTGGCCGGGGCGGGGCCGGAGATGGCCGTGCTGCGCCGGTACGTCGAGCGGAACGGGATGGGGTGGGTGAGCCTGCCGGGCCGGCTGGACCGTCGGGCCGTCGGCCGCCGGCTCGCGGGGGCGGACGTGTTCGTCAACGCGGCGGCGCGGGAGGCGTTCGGGCTGGCGG
Organism: Saccharothrix hoggarensis; assembly: GCF_042678885.1. GTDB lineage: Bacteria > Actinomycetota > Actinomycetes > Mycobacteriales > Pseudonocardiaceae > Actinosynnema > Actinosynnema hoggarensis. The sequence goes on along the minus strand of NZ_JBHTLK010000052.1, from coordinate 7,927 downwards.
CGCTGGAGGCGCGGACGGCGGGCGTGCCGGTGGTCGCGCGGCCGGGGACGGGCGTGGCCGACTTCGTGCGCGACGGCGTGGAGGGCGTGCTGACGGACGATCTCGCCGGCGGGATCACGCGCCTGGTGCAGGACCGGGGGGAACGGCTGCGGATCGCGGCGCACAACCGGGCGACCGAACCGGTCCACTGCACGTGGCCGCGGGTGCTGGAGGCGTTGCAGGCGTGCGCGACGCGGGTGTGAGGGTCAGACGCCGAGGTCGCCCAGGTCGACGGTGATCGGGAGCGGCGCGGCGTTGATCGTCACCGGGCCAGGGGCCCGCACGGTCTGCGCCACCACGTAGCGGTCGCCGTCGAGCCGGTGCGCGGTGAGCCTCAGCTCGTGCAACTCGGTCTTCTGGTCGACCGTCCACACGAACGGCACACCGGCGGAGGCGTATCCGGCCATCTTCGCCTCGCGCTCGGCACGCGGGTTGCCGGGCGACCAGACCTCCACCGCCAGCAACAGCGCCTCGGCCGGGAAGACCACGCCCGTCGGCCTGTCGACGATCGCGACGTCGGGGATCAGCCCGGTGCGCAAGGTCGAGGAGATCTTCACGTTCACGGCCGGCACGGCGCGCAGGTTCCGGTTCCCGCCGGCGTTGACCGCGCCGCGGATCTGCACTCCCAGCTCGAACGCGATCAGTTGGTGCCGGAAGGAGGGTGCGGGTGACACGTGGAGATGTCCCTGGATCAGCTCGGTGCGCGACCCGTCCTCGGAAGGAGGAAGGGCGAGCCAGTCTTCGACCGTGGTCGGGCCGATCGGGTGCTGCAGAGCTGCGGACACGGGTCCACCTCCAGGATCGACTCGATTATGACCCTGCCACAGTCCCACCGGGGCGACGCCGTCCCTGATCAGGTGAAACGTGGAGCGGCCCCTCACCGGCGGAAGTGGTGAGGGGCCGCTCGTCGTGCGACTGGTCCGGTGAGCCTTCAGAGGTCGAGGGTCCAGGTGTCGATGTAGCCGGTGTCCTGGCTGTACGCGTCGCGCACGCGCAGCTGCCAGGTGCCGTTGGCGTTCTCCGCCGACAGGTTCACGGTGTACGTGGCGTCGACGTTGTCCGCGCCGTCCGAACCGGACTGCACCTTGAGCTGCTTGACCGCGCCGCTCGGCGTGATCAGGTCGATGATCAGGTCACCCCGGTACGTGTGCTTGACGTGCACCTCGACCGTGGAGGTCGCGCTCGCCTTGCCCGCGCAGTCGGTGATCGAGATCGGGCTGGACGCGGTGCCCAGGTCCGGCACGGCGACGTCGGTCGCGTTCGTCCTCGGCGCGCAGCCGGTGGGCGGCGGGGTGGTGGAGCCGGCCAGGCGGAGCAGCTTGTTCGGCGAGCCGGTGCCCGCGTTGCCGACCACGCCGCTCGTCGCGCCGTTCACCAGGGCGTCCCGCACCTGCTGCGGGGTGGCGGTGGGGTTCGCGGCCAGGTAGACGGCGGCCGCGCCGACCACGTGCGGCGTCGCCATCGACGTGCCGCTGATCGTGTTGGTGGCCGTGTCGTTGGTGTACCAGGCCGACGTGATGGAGGAGCCCGGCGCGAAGATGTCCAGGCAGGAGCCGATGTTGGAGAACGACGACCGGGCGTCGGTGTTGGTCGTGGAGCCGACCGTGATGCCCTCGGTGGTGCGCGCCGGGCTGGTGTTGCACGCGTTCGCGCCGTTGTCGTTGCCCGCGGCGAGGCCGTAGGTCACGCCCGACGCGATGGAGTTGCGCACGGCCTGGTCGACGGTGGCGTCCGCGCCGCCGCCGAGCGACATGTTCGCGACGGCCGGCTTGACCGCGTTGGCGGTCAACCAGTCGATGCCCGCGATGACGCCCGCGTACGTGCCGGAGCCCGCGCAGTTCAGCACCCGGACGCCGACCAGCTTGGCCTTCTTCGCCACGCCGTGCCTGGCGCCGCCGACGGTGCCCGCCACGTGCGTGCCGTGGCCGTTGCAGTCGGTCGCGTCGCTGTCGTTGTCCACGGTGTCGCGACCGCTCACGGCGCGGCCGCCGAAGTCGGTGTGCGTGAACCGGATGCCCGTGTCGATGATGTAGGCGCTGACGCCCTCACCCTCGTTCGGGTAGGTGTAGGAGTTGTCCAGCGGCAGCGCGGCCTGGTCGATCCGGTCCAGGCCCCACGACGGGGTCGGCGCCTGCGTGCCGGAGATCGACACCTCGCCGTCCTGCTGCACGTACGCCACCGACGGGTCGGCGGCGAGCTTGCGGGCCTGCACCTCCGTCATGGTGGCCGAGAAGCCGCGCAGCGCGCTGGTGTACGTGTGCTTCACCTTGGCCCGGTACTTGCCGCTCAGCGTGCCCACGCTGCTCGCGTTCATGTCCTTGAGCACGACGATGTAGCTGTCCTTCACGGCGTTCGGCGCGCCGAGGCCGACGATCTCGCCCTCCGCCGCCGCGGACGTGAAGGTGGTCAGCGCGGCGGTGACGGCGAACGCCGTGCCCGTGGCCAGCCCGACACCGGCCAGCCGTTTCGTCCAGGACGCGCGAACGTCTCCCATGTCAGGGGTTCTCCTCTTTCGCAGGGTGGGTGTCCGGCCGGCGTCGCCCCCGAGACCGGACGGACACGGTGAGTTGTTCCTAGTTCGCGCTGCCGCCGGCGCGCAAGAATTTGTCGGGAACAACCGACGATCGACTCGTACACAGTTTATTCAAGCTGTGAACGAATTGGTGCGCCGAGTGACTGGCCCCTCATCGAAAAATGTGCCCCCGGACATTGTCCGAGGGCACACCGGGCCTGCCGGGAAGTGGTCGCCGGTCAGTCGCCGCGGCGGACCGCGCCGAGGATCTGCTGCTCACCGGGAGTGGTGACCAGGCGCAACGGAAGCCACAGGTTCGTGCCGAGCGCGATCACCTGGTCGTCCTTCAACGTGGTGAGCTGGTGCGCCATCTGCGGTGGGAGGCGCCAGATCTGGCTCGCCAACTGCGCCTGCCCGACCGGGAGCCGCTGGAGCAGGACGAGGTCCGCGGAATTCGCGGTGTTCGCCGCCTGCGGGTGCAAATAGGGCAGGACGTACATCGTGGTCTGCCACGGCGAGCGCGGCGGGAACAGCTCCTGCGGCACGTGGCCGCCGTCGTGCACGACCAGCAGCGGGCTGTCCTCGGACGGCCGGGGCAGCTCCACCGGGCTCAGCCGGCGCAGCTGCACCAGCGGCGAGGGGCGGCCGTCCGGGCCCGCGCCCGCCGCCCGCACCACCGGCTGCCAGGCCGCCGGGCGGCCCGTCGCGATGGTGATCCACGCGCCCGTCGCCATGGCGCGCAACGCGATCTGGCGGGCCAGGTACAGCCCGCCGACGACCACCATGCGGGTGGGCGCGGAGCGCAGCACCGAGATCGTCAGCGGCTCGCCCTGCAGGCCGGAGCCGAGCACCATGCCGCCGCGGTCGCCGGACGGGCTGACCACGTCGAGCATCTGCGGCGACACCAGGAACTCCGGCGCCACGCCCTTGCCGCGCGAGTCCATCAACCGGGAGTTGCTCACGCCACACCTCCGAGGGGCAGCGTCGCGGCCAGCCCGGCGACCTGCAGGCCGTTCAACGGGGTCAGCGTGATGTCCAGCTTGTCGGCCAACGCCTTCAGCCGGTCGTCCGCGCGGTCCAGTTCGGACGGCGTCCGCGCGCTCACCCGCACCATGCCGCGCAGGCCGACCTGGCCCTGCTCGCTGCTCGGCGAGATCGTCATGGACAGCGTCGAGGACAGCGCCCGCACGCCGGTCAGCGCGTTCAGGTTGTTCCGCATGCCCTTGGCGGGCCAGCCGGTGATCGCGTAGCTGGCGTGGCCGACGCCGCCCGCCGTCACGCCGGACCACTTCTCGCGCAACGACACCGAGGTGTTGGACCCGGCCACCGACGTGAGCTCGGCCGCCGAGATGCCCGCGCGGATGAGCTCGTCCGGGTCGAGCGGGCGGATCGACACGCCCGTCGACTCCAACGCGTTGCGCACGCGGGACAGCGCGCCGATCAGCGCCCGGTGCGCGCCGACGACGCCGCCGCCGCGTTCCCGGATCGCCGCCGCGCACCGCCGCGGGTCCAGCCGCACGGCGATCCACGTGGTCCGGCGGGCCGCCGCGGGCAGCGGGCCGAGCACTTCGAGGTACGAGTTGAGCGCGGGGGAGTTCACCGGCAGCGCCGCGCTGCCGGGGTAGCAGTGCCAGATCACGGAGATCGCGTCGAGGACCACGCCGCGGTCCTCCAGCGTCGGCGCGAGCGCGCCCAGCGGCAGCGACGGCGCGCTGCCCACCGCGGTGATCAGACCGGGGGCCGGGTCGACCAGCAGCACTGCGGTCCACGCGCCCTGGTGCCACGCCATGCCCAGCGGGCGGCGCTCGTGGTCGACGCCGCGGGCCACCACGAGGTCCGGCACGGCCAGGCGCAGCAACGCCACCCGGGGGTCGTCCGGCCCGATGACCGTGGACTCCTCTTCGGACGGAGGCTTCATCTCGACCGGGCCGCTGCGCTTGGCGGTGCGGGAGTGCGAGCGGAAGTTGAAGCGCACGATCAAGCCGATCCACTGGGTCAGCCAGCGACCGCGGGACCGGGTGAACGCGAGGATCAGCGCGATGAGGACGATGCCGCCCGCGACGTACATCGGCACGGGCTTCACGCCGTCACCCGTGGCGCCGATCGTCAGCAGGACCAGGCCGATCGCGACGCCGACCTCCAGCACCACCAGGTTGGCGACCGGCAGCGAACCCAGGCTCGCGCCCGCCGTGCGTCGGCGTGCCCGGAGCACCGCGGCGCGCACGGCGCCCCCGGCGGCCTGCGCGCGCGCCATGGCGGGGTTGGGTGGGCCCGGATGTGGGGTGGTCACGGACATCCGCTCTGGTTCTCTTTCCGTCGGCGTGCGCCGGGTGGGACCGACCGGGTCTGACCAACCCGCACACGGACCACCCGCCGTCCGGCTATCGTGCAGACCGTACCGCGACTGGGAGAGCAGCGAGCCGAGAATGGCATCAACACCCACCACCAAGTCACAGGTCCAGGCCTACCGCTTCGTGCTGCGCCGGATGCAGTCCGCCCTGGTGCGCAGAGACGCGGTGATGCTGCACGACCCGATGCGCACGCACTCGCGTGCGACCGCGGTGGGCGTCCTGCTCGGCGTCATCGGCCTCATCGGCTTCCTCATCTTCGGCTTCTTCTCGCCGGACCCCCAGGTCGACGACCAGACCCAGATCGCCATCTCCAAGGAGACCGGCCAGGTCTACGTCGTGCGGCAGGGCAAGCCCAAGACGTTGATCCCCATGACGAACCTCGCGTCCGCGCGGCTCCTGCTGTTGCAGATGCAGCAGCCCGACAAGAGCCAGGCGGCGGTCGCGGGCAGTGACGCGGCGGCGGGCCAGCTCAACCAGGGTCCGCAGGTGGCGGGCGGCGAGCCGAAGCTGGTCACCGAGAAGGCGCTGGCGAAGCTCGCGAAGGGCCGGTTGACGGGCATCCCCGACGGCCCGGACGTGCTGCCGGCGCCGGAGGCCCGGATCGGCTCCGACTGGTCCGTCTGCGACACCCTGGCGCTGGACGAGTCGCTGAACGACCCGGCGGCGCCGGGCAAGTTCACCACCACCGTCCTCGCGGGCTACAGCGGCGGCGGCGAGCTGCTCGACGGCAACCGCGCCCTGCTGGTGCGCGCGGGCACCGACGACAAGCAGGCGTACCTGATCTACAAGGCGCCGCAGAACTCGAAGATCACGTCGACGTCGACGGTGCGGGCCAAGGTCGACCTGACCAAGCCGGAGATCCGCACCGCGCTGAACCTGAGCCAGAAGAACCCGCGCGCGATCAGCACGGGCCTGCTCAACGCGATCCCCGAGGCGAAGCCGCTGGTGGCGCCGGACATCCCCGGCCGCGACCAGCCGGTGACCTACGTCAGCGGGGTGAACCTGCAGGTCAGCGACGTCATCGAGGTCCGCCGCAGTGGCGCGGACCCCGAGTTCTACGTGGCGCTGAAGGAAGGCCTGCAGAAGGTGAGCCGCGCGGCGGCCGACCTCATCCGCGCGACGTACGCGCAGGGCGCCGAGCCGAAGCTGGTGGACATCGCGCGGATCAACAACGCGCAGACCGCCGACCAGCTCGACTTCGCCGACTACCCGCCGGACGTGCCCGAGGTGCTGGAGCCCAACCAGAACAACCGGGTGATCTGCCTGGGCTGGCAGGCCCAGAACGTGAACGCGGACAACAAGTCCCAGCACACCAAGGTCACCATCGCGCCGTCGCTGCCGATCCCGTCCGACGTGGTGCCGGTGGAGATCAACCAGGTCGGCGCGACCGGCGAGGTCGTCAGCCAGTTCGCGATGGCTCCGGGCAAGGCGGCCGTGGTGCGCAGCGCGACGTCCACCCAGGACTTCGCCAGCGGCCCGATCCACCTCATCACCGGCCGCGGCGTGAAGTACGGCATCCCGGACGTGCTGACGGCGGGCGCGCTCGGGCTCGGCGCGGACGGCTTCGCGCCGGGGCCCGAGTCGATCCTGCGGCTGCTGCCCAACGGGCCCCAGCTCAACCGGAACGACGCCTCGCGCAGCTGGGACTCGATCCCCGTGCCGAAGGACAACGGCCTGCTGCCCGAGGACAAGGCCAAGAAGCAGGGCGGCTGAGCCGTGCGGACTCCCCGTGACGGAACCGGCACGGGCCGGTTCCCGTCATAGGGGGCAGGAGGTGTCCGGGTGAACGAGGTCACACGCACGCCCGTGGCGGCAGCCGTGGGCGCCCACCGGGTGTCGGTCGACCCGCGCTGGCTGGAGCTGTACGCCAAGCGCGTCGACGAGGCGGCCGAGGAGCTGTCCAAGGCGCGGGACGCGCTGCGGGACGCGCCGGTGCGCGAGCGGAGCTTCGGCGAGCTGGGGCGGACGCTGCGCAACGCGGAGGCGTACCGCCGCGCGTCGGAGATGCTGAACCACCAGCTGGACCGCGCGTGCGAGGTGCTGACGTCGGCGGGGCAGGGCCTGCACGAGGTGGCCGAGCACTACGGCGCCCAGGACGACGAGGCCGTCGCGTTGATCAAGAACGCCGACCGGCGCTGACGGGGTGGGTGGGCTGATGCGGGGCAAGGACGGCAGGCAGATCGCCGCCGAGGTCGGGCCGGAACTGGACTACCTGTCGGGGATCAGCCGGCGGCTCGGCGTCCGCGACCTGGTGGCGGACTACTTCGCGCCCGTCGTGGGCGACTGGAACGACCTGCACGACGAGGCGGAGCGCTGGCGCAAGGCCGGGCTCGTCGCCGAGCACGTGACGCGGGACCTGACCAAGCCGCTCGGCAAGCTCGACTCGGCGTGGCAGGGCAAGGACGCGGACTCGTTCGTCGAGCACATGCAGAAGGTCGGGCTGGCAGGGCACGACATGTCCGACGCGATGCACGCGATGGGCGAGGCGCTGGACCAGACCGCCGAGGGCCTCCGCGGCATCGTGGAGGACATGGCGCGCGTGTACGCCGACGCGGCCGACGCGGTGTCCGGCGCGGCGGCGCTGCCGGTGGACGGCGACCGGCGCGTGGTGGAGGCACTGGACGAGCTGCACGACCCGGCGAAGGAGCTGCACGAGTCGGTGCGCGACGTGCTGGAGGCGTTCCTCCGGCTGTGCGACGGGGTGTCCGGCGCCGAGGGCTTCGCCGGCGTGAAGATGGAGCACAAGTACCCCGAGCAGAACTGGACGTTCACCGAGCCGCCGAAGGCGACGGTCCCGCAGACCCCGACTCCCGAGACGAAACCCGCCGCCACCGGCAGTGCCCCAGCCTCCGGCGGCGGCAGCGTCCCGGGCGGTGGCGGCGGCGGCGTCCCCGGCGGAGTTCCCGGTGGTGGTGGCGGCATCCCCGGTGGCGGCGCACCCGGTGGCGAAGCCCCGGAACGCATGCAGCAGGGCGGTTCGACCGGCGTCTCCGAACCCCGTCCCGTGGAGCCGGGCGCCCGCCCG
>NZ_JBHTLK010000051.1:0-36438 GCF_042678885.1 Saccharothrix hoggarensis | reverse complement strand
GGTCTGCTCCGGCCCGAGCCGCCACGGGCTGGGGCACGTCGTCACCGCCGCGCCGCGCCGTTCGAACGCCGCCACGGCGACGTCGGCCGCGTCCGGCCCGAGCAGCCGCCGCCCGTCCACCACCCGTCGTTGGTGGGCGTTGAAGGCCGCCTCGAACGCGCCGTCCAACGGGTCGGCGCGGTCGAACTCCACCCGTCCCGCGACGGACAGCGTGAGCAGCGCCGGGCAGCCCGCGCCGACGCACGCCTCCGCCAGCCCGTCCACCTCGTCGGCCGTCAGCAGGTCGAGCAGCGCCGACGCCGTGACGAGCGACGTGCCGGCGAGGTCGGCGGCGGTGAGCGCGGTGAGGTCGCCCTCGTGCGTCTCGACCGTGACGCCGCTCAACGTGGCCGCCGCGATGCTGAGCAGCCGGGGGTCGCGGTCGTGCAGCACCCAGTGCTGCGGACCACCCAGCCGCCCGGCGAGCCATCGCCCCAACGATCCCGTCCCACACCCCAGATCACGCACGACGAGGGGTGCACGGTTCAGGTGGATCTCCCGGAGCCGGTCCACCAACCCGACCGCGCGGGCGTCCGCGTCGGCCCTCTCGCGCAGCGCCAGCCATTCCGGGGCGAAGGTGCTCATGGCCGCAGACTAGCCGGCGCCACCGCCACCCGGACCACCCTTCCGTCCCACGTGGACCGGCCGTTCCGCCGGCGCCGACGTCACGCGTTCCGGCCGTAGTCCCAGCTCTGCCCCGTGCCCCGGTACTGCTCGACCGGGATGGGCGCACTCCCCTCCGGGAGGTGGTCACGGCACAGGACGCCGTGGAGGTGGTCGACTTCGTGGGCTACCAGGCGGGCGACGCCGCGGTCGAAGATGGTGATCCTCTTCTCGCCGGTGAGGTCCGTGTGCTCGACGTGGACCACCAACGGCCGCGGCACCAGGCACCGCACGTCGAAGAAGCTCAGGCAACCCTCGTACTGCTCGTCCCGCTCGGCGCCGGTCTCGACGACGGTCGGGTTGAGCAGGGTGATCGCGTCGTCCGAGCCGGGTGGCCGCACGAGCGCCGCGGCGCGGTCGATGCCGATCTGGGGCGCGGCCACGCCCATGCCCTTGCCGAACGTGTGCGCCTGGGCGATGCGCTCGGCGGCGGAGTGCAACTCGGCGATGACGCGGCGGGCGTCCTCGGCCTCGGTGGGCAGGTCGAAGGGACGCGCGGCGCGCCGCAACAGGGGGTCACCGTCCTGGACCACGCCGAGCGCCGCCATCGTGTCGCTGGGCCGCGCCGGCGGGGCGGTGGGGCCGCGACCCCGAAAGTCCCACTCCAGGCGGTAACGGGCGTGCGGGGGCGGGTCCTCGCAGGACCACGCGAACACCACGCGGTCGCCGTGCTCGGTGCGGTCGATCGCGGTGCGGAACGGCATCGCCCCCGCGGTCATCGACGTGTGCAGACCCCACACCACCGGCGCCAGGTCGCGGGGGAAGTCGAGCGTCACGGACAACGTGCTGGTGGGCAGGCGGATCGCCCGCTGGAACCAGTTGCCCCAGTGCTCGTCGCGGACCGTGTACTCGTACTCGATCCAAGTCGACTCGCCGGGGTAGAGCGGGAAGTGCGCGCCCTCGCCGGCGAAGTGCAGCCAGACTTCCTTGAACGCGTCGCGGTCGTGGTGGGCGCTCCAGGTCATCGGCTCGGCGCGGTCCTGCCCGTGCCAGGCGTGCAGGTCGATCTCCTCCCAGGTCAGCGGGTTCGCGCTGTAGAGCTGGTTCGAGCGTTCCGGGTCACCGGGGTGGCGGTCGACCGAGATGCGGATCAGGTAGCGGGTGATCGGCTCCGGTCCGCCGTTGACCAGGCGACGGCGCTGGGTCAGGCGGTAGGTGCGCCCGTCGTAGCGCAGGGTGGCGTCGTCGTGGTCGACCACCAGGCTGCCCGGGCCGATCTGGTCGGCCGGGTCGACCGCCTGGGGACGCGCTCGTGGGACACGGGTGGCGTCGTACTCGCGGAACGCCGAGCGCAACGCACCGCCGGCGTGGAGCGCGGACTCGGCCTGGAGCGCGAAGTCCTTGGACGGCCGCTCCGCGCCGGACTCCACCTTGGACACGTAGGAGCGGTCGTAGCCCATCAGGCCGGCCAGGGCGGTGCGGGACAGCCCTCGCACGTCGCGCCACCGCGCCAACTCCGCCGCGAAGACGTTCGCCTCGCCGTCCGCGCCGGACTCCCCGCTCCCTGATCGCGCCCCGCCAGCCACGACACCACCCCCCTGCCCCGCAACACCGTGAGTGGGCGTGAACACACCGTGAGTCACGGCTCAGCCTAGCGGCACGCCTTCGCCACGTGATGCCCTCGATCCGAACCGCACGCAGCCGACAGCCCACGTGAAAGGAGCGATCATGCCCACCTCTTCGCCGCTCAGCGCCCCCGGCGCGCCGGTCGGGTTCACCGACGACCCGATCGCCTCGCACTCCGCCCAGTTCGGGTTGGCCCGACCCATCGACGCCCCGGCAGGTCACCACTCCCCCTCCCCCGTCGGCGCCCGGCCGTGGAACCTGCGCGCCGCACGGACGTTGACGACCGGCAACGCCCGCCTCGGTGGCTGGACCTACGACCACACCCTCCAGGTCGCCGTCACCTCCGACGGGCGGCGCGTCACCGAGGTCGTCGCGGGCGACCCGACCGCGAACTCGGTGACGAACCTCGACGGCGACGAGGGCGCGTCCGAGGACTGGACCTACGACTTCCACCCCGACCACACCGGCGACCCCGCGTGAGCGTGCTGGTCCTGGCGCGGGACCTCGACCCCACGGCCGATCGCGTGGTGACCGCGCTCGGCGGCCGCGGGGTCGAGGTGTTCCGGGTCAACACCGCCTGGTTCCCCGTTCGGCTCCAGGTCACCGCACGACTGCGCCACGGCCGCTGGAACGGCGTGCTGACCACCCCGCGCGGCCGCTTGGACCTCGACGGCGTCCGGGCGGTCTGGTACCGGTCCCCGGAGGCGTACCGGATGCCACCGCACCTCAGCCCCGCCGAGGAGCACCACGCCCGGGTGGAGGCCAAGTACGGGCTCGGCGGTGTGCTCGCCTCCCTGCCCGTGCTCTGGTGCAACCACCCCGGCAGGGTCGCCGACGCCGCCTACAAGCCGGTCCAACTCGCCCGCGCCGCCCGGTGCGGGTTGAGCGTGCCCGACACGCTGATCACCAACGACCCGGCCTCGGCGGCGGACTTCGCGGCCGGCCGGCCGACGGTGACGAAGCTGGTCGGCGGCATGGCCTTGGACGAGCAGGGCGTGCGCAAGAACGTGTTCACCCGGCGGCTCGCCGACGCGGACCTGACCGACCTGCGCGGGATCGAGCACACCGCGCACCTGTTCCAGCGCTGGATCGACAAGGAACGGGAAGCGCGGGTGGTCGTGATCGGCGAGCACGTCACGGCCGCCGCGATCAGGGCCGGCAGCGCCGCGTCGCACGTGGACTACCGCACCGACTACGCCTCCCTGTCCTACGAGCCGATCACCCCGCCCGTGGCGGTCGTCGAAGGAATCCGGGCGCTGATGGCCGACTTCGGCCTCGCCTACGCGGCGCTCGACTTCGTGCTCACACCATCCGGTGAATGGGTGCTGTTGGAAATCAACCCGAACGGCCAGTATGGGTTCGTCGAACACGCCATCGGCGCACCGCTGACCGCACAACTGGCCGACCTGCTCACCGGAGCCGCCCGATGACCGCCGAGCACGACTGGGTCGGCCTGGCCGCGGCCCTGGCCGCCGACCTGACCGGGTCCGGCGAGCTGCGCGACCCGGCCTGGGCCGACGCCGTGGCCGCCACGCCGCGCCACCTGCTGGTGCCCACCGCCTACCGGCAGCAGCCCGACGGGTCGTGGGTCGCGATCGACACCGCCGGCCCCGGGCCGGCCCCGGCCTACTCGGCCACCACCCTGGTCACCGAGGTGGACGACCGAGGGCGGGCGGTGTCCTCCAGCACCAAGCCCGACCTGATGGTGCGGATGCTGGAACTGCTCGACGTCCGCGACGGGCACCGGGTGCTGGAGATCGGCACGGGGACCGGTTACAACGCGGCGCTGCTGTCGCACCGGCTGGGCGCCGACCGGGTGTTCTCCCTGGACGTGGACGCGAAGCTGGTCGCCCACGCCCGTGAGCGGCTGGCCGCCATCGGGCACCGTCCCCGGCTGGCCGCCCGTGACGGCATCGCGGGCTGGCCGGCGCACGGCCCCTACGACCGGATCATCGCCACCTGCTCCGTGCCGCGCATCCCTTGGGCGTGGGCCGAGCAGACAGCGCCCGACGGGGCGGTGTTGGCCGATCTCAAGGTCGGCCCCGGCGCGGGCAACCTGGTGCTCCTGCACCGGCACGGCGACCGGCTGGAGGGCCGGTTCGCCTCCCGCTGGGCCGCGTTCATGACCATGCGCCACCACACCGACGACGGCCCGCCCGTGCGAGGTCCGAAGGCGGCACCGGGGCCACAGCGCGACACCACGGCGCCCGCGCAACCCTGGAACACACACCGCGAGGTGTGGTTGCTGGCCTGCCTCACCCTGCCCCCGGACGTCCGGTACGGCTACACCCTCGACCAGACCACCCGCGCGCCGAAGGCCACCACGCTGTCCGCGCCCGACGGCTCCTGGTGCGAGGTCGACCTGACGTCCGACGGCACACCGGCGCGAGTCCGCGAAGGTGGACCGACACCACTGTGGACGCGGGTGGAGCGGGCGTGGGACGCGTGGACCGGGTGGGGCGAGCCGGGCTGGGGCCGGTTCGGGCTCACCGTCACCCCGGACACCCACGCGCTGTGGTTGGACGAGCCCGGCGACGTCATCGGCTGACGCCTCGGAGCACCGCTGCCAGCCCGGCCGCCGCAACGTCCCAAGTGGACAGTTCAGCGCGACGAGCCAGTGCGCGTTCCCGCAGCACACAGCGCCACTCGCCGTCGGTCAGCCACCGTCTCAGGGCGAGGGCGAACGACCCCACGTCACCGGGCGGCAGGAGGAGGCCGCCTTCGCCGAGCGCGTCCGGCACGGCGCTGGCGATCACGGGCACGCCCCGCGCCACCGCCTCGGTGACGACCATCCCGTAGGTCTCGGCACGGGACGGCAGCACGAACAGGTCGGCGGTCGCGTAGGCGTGCTCCAACGGCGAGCCGGTCAACGGGCCGGGCAGCGAGAAGCGGTCGGCGAGGTCGTGGTGGGCGATCAGGTCGCGGATCGGGCTCCCCGGCGGCTCGGGGCCGACGAACGCGCACGTCCACGGCAGGTCCGCCACGGTCGCCAGGGCCGCCACCAGCACGTCGTGGCCCTTGCGCGGGGTCAGGGAGGCCACGCACAGGAGCCGTGACGCGCCGTCCGTGCCGGTGGCGAGCGGTGCGGGGTCGGCGCCCGGCGTGACGACGTGGACGTCGGCCGGCCCGTGGTGGGCGGTGAGGCGGCGGGCCGCGGACGGGCTGGTCGCCACCACCGCGCGCACGGCGCGCAGGCACTCGCGTTCGGCGGCGTCGAGGCGTTCGGCAACGGAAGGCGGCAGGCCGGTCTCGTCGGCCAGGGGCAGGTGGACCAGCACCACCAGGCGCAGCCGGGAGGCGTGCGGGACGACGACCTCCGGCACGCCGCACGCCACCAGCCCGTCGAGCAGCACCACCGCGCCGTCGCCGATCGCGGCCAGCGCCCGGCCCAGTTCCCGCCGCGCGGTGTCGTCCGGCCGCGGCCAACCGCCTGTGACGACGATCTCCCGCACGTCCACGCCGAGGTCGCGCAGGCCCGCGGTGACGCGGCGGTCGTAGGCGTTGCCACCGCTCGGCGACGTCGGGTCGGCGACGCCGCCGGGCAGGACGAAGTGGACCGTCACAGCGGGCGTTCGTAGCTCGCCCACGCGATGTGCGACTCGTGGAGCGTGACCTCGATGGCGGCCAGCCCGCGCGCGCCCTCGCCCAGCTCTCCCGCGTGGACCAGGTCGGCGAGCCGGTCGGCGATGTGCTTGGCCAGGAACTCCGTCGACGTGTTGACCCCGGCGAACGCGGGCTCGTCGTCCAGGTTCCGGTAGTTGAGGTCGGCGAGCACGGACCTCAGCCGCTCGGTCGCCAGTCCGATGTCGACGACGATGTTGTCGTCGTCCAACCCGTCCCGTTTGAACCGCGCGTCCACCACGAACGTTGCCCCGTGCAGGCGTTGTGCCGGACCGAAGACCTCGCCGCGGAAGCTGTGGGCGATCATGACGTGATCGCGAACGGTGATGCTGAACAGGGTGACCTCCGCCGAGTGAGCGAGCTACGGTGCAAGTCCGGTCGAGCGTAGTGAACGCCCGGCCGGTGTCGGGGTGACGAGGGGGAACCGGGTGCGCGAGGAAACCTTCAGCGACGACGACGTGGCCGAGTCCGATCTGGTCACCCGGCGCGGGACGTTCCGCGCGGTGGCGTTCCGGGCGGACGGTCACGAGCACATGGCCCTCGTCCACGGCCGCACCGCGATGCGCGAGGACGTCCTGGTCCGCGTGCACTCCGAGTGCATGACCGGTGACATCTTCGGCGCCATGCGCTGCGAGTGCGGCGACCAGCTGGACGCCGCGCTCGACCGGATCGTCGCGGAGGGCAGCGGCATCCTGGTGTACCTGCGCGGCCACGAGGGACGCGGGATCGGCCTGGTGGCCAAGGTGCGCACGCACGTGCTCCAGGACGAGCAGGGCATGGACACGCTCGACTCCGCGACCACGCTCGGCCTCCCGGTCGACATCCGCGACTACTCCCCGGCCGCGCGCATCCTCAAGCACCTGCGGGTCGGCTCGGTGAGGCTGATGTCCAACAACCCGGACAAGATCGAGGCGTTGGAGCGCAACGGCATCGCGGTGTCCGCCCGCGTGCCGCACCTGGCGCGCCCGAACCCGCACAACATCGGCTACCTGACCGCCAAGCGCGACCGGCTCGGCCACGACCTGCCCCAGGTCGACGTCTTCACGTCCGCCGACCAGCCGACCGACCTCCCCACCGCCCGCTGACGCCGTTCGCCGGCCTCGACCGCTGACGCCGCCCGCCGACGCCGCCCGCCGACCACGGGCACTGACGACGAGCGCCGACGCCGGACGCGTCGATCCACCCGCGCGCTCCGGCGTGTCCCGGCGACACGGCGCGGCATTTGGGTGACGTGCCGCGGACGTGACACTCTGACGCCATACGGCCCGCATCCGGGCTGTTCGCCCACGGCCCGCGAATCCGGCTCCTTGCGCCGACCAGGCCCGCAGTGGACGCCGTCGCGTCACGGCACGCCTCACCGTTCGCCCGTCCCACCGCACCGCCTCCACCGCACCGCCTCCACCGCAGCGGCGCTCCGTCCGCACCACCCGTGTGACGTGCGCGGCCGTCCCGACTCACCCCACGGGAGCACGTCATCAGCACCTCCGCCCCGCTGTCACCGTCCATCGGCGCGCCACGCGCGCTCACCGACGTGTACGGCCCCGGCGTCGTCGTCTGCGCCCGACCGGCGCCGGGCGCGGCGGCGAGCCGGCACCGCACCACCGTCGACGCCCTCTCCGCCAGGCCGATCGCCGTCGCCGGCGACACCGCGGTGATCTGCAGCGCGGGCGGCACCGACCCGGCGCTGCTCGACCGGCTGCGCGACGGCGGCCTGCCCGTCGGCGACGACCTGCGCGAGTTCCGCGACGAGGCGGGCTTCACCGCGCGCGTCACCGAGGCCCTGGCCGACGGCCTGCTGGTCTCGGCGGAGTACCCGCTGCCGACCGCGCTGTGCCCGGACGAGCGGGCGGTCAAGAGCGGGCAGCTCGTCGGCTTCCTCAACAACAAGGCGAGCATCAGCACGTTCGTCGACCCGAGGTTCCACGCGCGGCGGACCGTGGTGACGCGGGCCGAGCTGGCCGAGGCGGCGCCCGCCGAGAAGTCGTGGGTGCTCAAGGCGGCGACGAACGACGCGCACGGCGGCAGCCTCGACGTGTACCTGCACGAGGCGGGCGAGCAGGTCGAGTTCCCCGCGTTCACCGACGTGCTCGGTGAGTTCGTGGTCGAGGAGTACCTGCACATCACGCGCAACTGGGGCGTGCAGCTCTACGTCGCCGCGGACGGCGTGGCGCGGCTGCTCGCCGTCACCGAGCAGCGGGTCGACGCGACCGGCGTCTACGTCGGCGGCCGGTTCGGGCTGGTCAGCGCGCCGCCGGCGGACCTGCTCGCCGAGTGCCTGGCGATCACGCAGCGCGCGGCCGACGTCGGCTACCGGGGCCTGTGCAGCCTCGACTGCGCCGAGACGCGGGACGGGCAGCTCGTCATGCTCGACCTGAACTTCCGCATCACCAGCGGCTCGGTCCCGCTGCTCGCGCTGGCGTCCGTGCGCCCCGACGCCCTGGACGGGCACGCCGAGTCGGTGAAGCTGACCGTCGCCGCGCCGCTGGCCGACCTGCTGGCCCACCTGCGGCCTGCCCTGTCGGCGGGCGGCGTGCTGGTCACGTCCGGCCACGACACCACCCGCACCGACAACCCCGTCGCATTGAGCACCCTGCAACTGCTGGTGTTCGGCGACGACCCGGACGACGTGACCGCCCGCCGCGGCGCGCTGGAAGCCGAGATCGCCTGACCGGAGCCCCCCGGACGTCACCGTTCGGGGCATCGGCCGCGACGCCGCTGCCCCGGACGGCCCAATTCCCGCACGACCGGTCACAGAGCGGGTGACACCGCCGATGTACCGGCCAAGGGGCCGCTCGCCGCCCGGCGAGCGGGAACGTTCCAGGGGGTTTTCACACGATGCTGTCCTCGCGATGGCGCGCGTCCACGCGCGCCCGGATCGCCGCGATCAGCACGACCACCGCCGTGGCGGCGGTCCTGCTGACCGGCGTGGCACACGCCGAGCCACCCACCAACGACGACTTCGACGCCTCGACGCCCGTCACCGCCCTGCCGTTCACGGCGCGGCAGGACACGAGCGAGGCGACCGGCTCGGCCGACGACCCGTACTGGTGCCAGGGGTACGACGTCGAGGGCGGCGTCTGGTTCACGCACACCGCCGCCGCGGACGGGTTCCTGCGCGCCACCACGGCGGGCAGCGACCACTCCACCGTCCTGTCCGCGCAGACCGGCGTGCGCGGTGAGCTGCACGGCGTGGACAACGCCTGCGCCACCGGCGCCAACGCCACCATGACGTTCCGCGCCACGGCCGGCGCCACGTACCACTTCTTCGTCGCCGGCTACCGCGTCGCGGGCGGCGCGTTGTCGTTCGCGCTCGACACCGTGCCGACGTCGCCCAACGACGCGTTCGCCGCCGCCGAGCCCGTCCCGACGCTGCCGCTGACCCTCCAGCCGGGCTTGTCGACCGCCACGTTCGAGGCCGACGAACCCGAGTCGACGTGCGCGTACGCGGAGACCGTGCCGTCCGTCTGGTACGCCTACACCACGCCCGGCCCGGCGACCTCCGTCACCGCTCGGGTCGAGGGCGGCGAGACCGCGGTGACCGTCTACACCGGCGCGTCCCTGACCGCGCTGACGCAGGTCACGTGCATGCGTCCCTCGTTCGGCGAGACCGCCGTGTTCCGCGCCGAACCGGGCACGACCCACTACCTGCGCGTCACCGGCCCGGCGCGCTCCTACGAGCCGGTGCGGCTGCACCTGGCCGAGGCGCCCGCGCTGCGACCGACGATCTACCAGTCGCCGTCCGAGCCGTCCGTGTTCGACGAGGTCCACTTCAGCGCCGAGTCGTGGAACCCGATCGACGAGCCGATGACGGCCGAGTGGGACTTCGGCGACGGCACGACCGCGCCGGCGTCCCAGGAGACCGTGTCGCACCACTACACCTCGGACGGCTCCTACCAGGTCACCCTGCGCGCCACGTCGCCCGACGGCCGCACCGCCACCGCCACCACGCGGGTGGAGGTGGAGACGCACGACGTGTCGATCACCCGGTTCGACGTGCCGTCGTCCGCCCGCGAGGGCGACACCCGGTCGATCACCGTGCACGTGGGCAACACGCGGTACCCGGAGAAGGCGACCGTCACCCTGTACAAGAGCGACGGTGGGTCCTGGGACGCCGTCGGCTCGCTGACCCTCGACGTGCCGGCGCGCCCGACGCGCAAGGTGCAGTTCCCGTTCTCCTACACGTTCACCCCCGACGACGCCCGCGTGGGCAAGGTCGCGTTCCGGGCGCGGGTCGAGCTGCCGTACCCGGCGCGCGACGCCCGTCCGGCGGACAACGAGGTCACGTCCATCGCCACGACCGTGAGCGCCCGTGCCGGCGGCATGGGCGCCGTCTGACCGTCGTCACCAGTAGGGGGAGAACGAGATGACCCAGTCCACCCGGCGGGCGTCCACGCGCCTGCGCACCTCGATCATCGGCCTCGTCGCCGTCGCGATCGCGGCGGTGGCGCCCGGCGTCGCGCACGCCGAGCCGCCGTCCAACGACGACTTCGCCGCCGCCACCGCCGTGACGGCCCTGCCGTTCCAGGTCACGCAGGACACCACCCGGGCCACCAAGGCGGCCGACGACCCCGCCGACTGCTACTCGTGGGGCGGCCACACCGTGTGGTTCAGCTACACCGCGCCCGCCGACGCGATCGTGAAGACCTCGGTGACCAGCACCTCGTACCCGCCGCTGATCGCCATCTACACGGGTGGGCGCGGCGCGCTCGCGCCGGTGCCGGGCGGCTGCTCGTACGACACGCCGCTGCTGCCCACGATCCACGTGACGGCGGGCGAGACGTACCACTTCCTGCTGATGGACCACTACTCCGGCGGCGAGGTGACGTTCGGCCTCACGGCCGTCCCGCCGGCTCCGAACGACGACTTCGCGGCGGCCGTCACGAGCGGCTTCCCGGCCGCGCACACCGCAGACCTCTCGCGGGCGTCGGCCGAGGAGGGAGAGCCGGCGTCGAGCTGCGACCCGGACGCCGACCGGTCCGTCTGGTACCGGTACACGCCCGACCGGACCCGGTCGGTGGCCGTGAACGCGCAGTACGGCCAGTGGCCCGGCGTCACCGTCTACCGGGGCGCGACGCCGGACGCGTTGACCGAGGTGGACTGCGTGCCGTCGGGGTCGGCCCTGTCCGCGGTGTTCACCGCCGAGGTCGGCCGGACGTACCACATCAAGGTCGCCGACGACGCCGTGCGGGCCGCGTGGTTCGACCTGCGCCTGATCAACGCGCCCACCCTGGCGCCCGCCGCGTACGCCCGTCCCGAGACCCCGTCGACGTTCGACGAGGTCGCCTTCCACGTCAGCTCGGGCGACACCCTGGGCCGACCGTTGGTGAGCGGCGAGGTGCGGTTCGGCGACGGCACGTCCGCGCCGATCACCGGTGACCAGGTCGTGCACCGGTACGCCGCCGACGGCCGGTACCAGGTCGAGGTGACGGGGTCGACGTCCGACGGCCGCACCGGCACCGGCGTGCGGACGTTGACGGTGGAGACGCACGACGTGACGCTGTCCGACCTCACCGTGCCGACGTCGGCACGTGCCGGCCAGACCAAGCCGATCACCGTCAAGGTCACGAACAACACCGGTTACGCGGAGACCGTCGAGCTGGAGCTGCTGAGGCAGACGGAACACGGCTACTTCAACCGCGTCGGCACCCTCAGCCAGTGGGTCGCCGCCAACGCGACCGTCCAACTGCCGTTCGCCTACACCTACACCGCCGCCGACGTCGCGGCGGGCAAGGTGACGTTCCAGGTGAAGGGCAACCTGACCCACCGGTGGGACGGCGACGACAACCCGGCGGACAACGAACTGCAAGCCACCACCCCCTCCGTCCGCTCCGCGGCGACGCGCGCGATCTGATCGCGGTGCGCGCCTCGACGTCATGTCGAGGCGCGCACCCGCAACTCCACCGCCGGCTCATCCAGCCACACCAGGTGCGCCCGCCGCGTCCCCGCGGAACGGGAGCTGACCTCGAACAGCGCTCGGGCGCTGTCCGGGCTCTGGGAGCACAGGTGGAAGCCGCCTTCCACGGAGTCGACCTCGACGCGGTCGGCATAAGCCAGGCCGTAACCCGCGACGCGGGCGTCTTCCGCCTCGCCGTACTCCTCGACGATGGCGAACAGCCGTGGAGCCTCGTCCGCCGCCAGCCGGCGAACGACGGCGGCGAACTCTTCCGGACTCCACACTGCCGATGTGGCCTTCTCGTCCGACTCCTTCACGCGTTCTTCGTCCGCGCCGAGGTTTTGCTTTTCCACGCGGTATTCCGGGAACCGCGAACTCTTTGACGTCACGCCCAAGACGCTACGATCGCGGGGGAACGGTGAGAACTGACTGCCGGCGCGAGTGCGTTCGACATGGCGGGCGGTGGCGCGGGGGGTGGCCATGCGAATCGGAGCCGGAACACCGACCGGGGGTCGGGGTTCACGTGCCACCGGCGTGGTGGCGGGGTTCGTGCTGAAACTGGGTCGGCAGACGGCCGGGCTCACCCAGGAGAAGCTCGCGGAACTCCTGGGCGTCGACGCCACCACGGTGCAGGGGTGGGAATCGGGCCGACGCCCGCTCGCCGCTGTCGGAGCCGGTGAGCTCGTGAAGGTGGCCGCCAGGCTGTCCAGGGCAGGAGCACCGGCGTCGACCGGGAGGCACCTGAACGAGGCGATCGCGGCCGACCTCGTGCTCTCCACCGGCATCGCCGCCGGTGACTCGTGGATCGACCCGGATCGTCACCCGCTCGCCGCCGTTGTCCACCGCAAGACCATCACCAATCTGATCACCTGGCCTTTCACCGGCGACACGCCGCCACAATTGAGTGAATTCACCTCGAAGGTGTCCCGGCGCGGCCCGGTCGCGCCACACCCACTGTTGCACCCGGACGAGCGCGCGCGCTTCTTCGACCACTTGATCCACGTGGCGGAAAGGTCGGGGTACGCGGGCGAACCGCTCCTCCGGCGGCAATCGGTGTACCTGCTCGGATTCGATCGTCGTGCGCACGTCGCCGATTGGCTGCGCGACGAGTGGCACCGGGTGGGCCGTCGGACTCTCCCCGAGAACGACATCACCGGACTGCTCGAAGCGCGGTCCGCTTCGGTCGCCCTCGCCTCCACCGGCGAGGGCGAGCACATCCACGACTTCGTGGGCCGCATGTCGGGTACTCGCGCCGAAGTGGCGAACCTGAACTACTGGGCCTACTGGATCGGCGAACTCGACGACGTGCGGATCGACGACTCCTTCATGGGGGACGAGGACACCAGGTCGTGGAACGGAGGCGCGCTGCTCGCCCACCTCGCCGGGCGCCTCGCCCCGACGGCGCCCCACCTCCCGTTGAACCTGCACACGTTGCACGCCCTCGTCGCCGCACGCCCGGCGCTGCTCGCCGCCCGTCCACGCGTGCGCACCTCGCTCGCCGAATCCTTGGACCGCCTGGCCTCCGACGGTTCGCTGTCCCGGACGGGACGGGACCAGGTCGCCGGCCTCCGCTACGCCCTCCGCATCTCCGGCCTCTAGGGAGAACACGTGTCAGACGACGCCGCGGCCCTCGCCGCCTTCGGGTACGAGTTGGGCGTGCTGAAGCGGATGCGGCGGGCCGGGTGGTGGCATGCCGGGGTGCGGGACCCGGAGTCCGTGGCCGAGCACACGATGCGGGTGGCGCAGCTCGCGGCGCTCATCGCGGCTGAGGAGGGCGCCGACCCGGCCCGCGCCGCGTTCCTCGCGCTGTGGCACGACACCCAGGAGACGCGCACCGGGGACCTGCCCCACACCTCCCGCGGGTACGTCGCCAAGCCCGACCCGCGGGCGATCACGGCCGACCAGACCGCCGACCTCCCGGAGACGTCGCGGCAGGTCGTCCGGGACGCCGTGGCGGAGTACGAGGCCAAGGAGTCGGCCGAGGCCCGCTGCGCGAGCGACGCCGACAAGCTGGAGATGCTGCTCCAGGCCGTCGAGTACCGCGACACCGGCGTGCGGCGCGTCGACGGGTGGGTCGAGTCGGCGCTCAAGGGCCTCAAGACGGGGACGGCACGCCGCATCGCCGACGCCGCGGTGACCCTCTCCCCCCTCGCCTGGCGCGACCGCTGAACCTCACGTCGAGGCGTCCACGACCTGACGGCGTCCACGCGCTGACAGCGTCCACGACCCGACGGCCGTCACGCGCAGACGGCGTCCCAACCGCTGACCGCTCGGCGACCGGGTGCGGCGACCCCGCACCCGGCCTCAGCCCTTGCCGGTGGTGTCGAGCCACCGCCGCCAGCTGACCCGCTTCACCCGCACCCCGGGGTGCGCGGCGACGTGCCGCAGGAACTCCGCGCGCAGCCGGACCACCGGGTCGCCGTCCTCCGCCAAGGCCCGCACCCGCTCGTGGAACCGGTCGTCCGCGACGTGCCGGACCAGGCCCGCGTACATCCAGTCCTTGCAGCGGTAGCGGCGGCGCACGACGTCGGTGATCAGGTCCGGCATCTGCGGCCGGATCGACTCCGGCACGCCGTCGCGCGCCAGGGAGCGCAACACCGACTCCTTGCGGCCCCACGGCGAGAGCAGGTTGTTGCCGGGCGCGCGCCAGTCGTCCGGGTACCGCCCCTCCCACACCAAGTAGAGCAGCACGAACGGCGCGTACCGCTCCCGGACCTCCGGGTCGTCGTCCCACAGGGAGCCGACCAGCTCGAAGATCGTCTGACCCCGGTGGTAGCGGCGGGAGGCGAGGGCCTGGTCCATCTCGGCGGCCAGGTGCGGCTCGGTCGGCCAGACGTGGCCGGCGCGCCGCAGCACGTCGTTCGACCAGTGCCGGGCGTCCACGGCCGCCTTGACCAGCTCCCGGTGCCGGTCCAGGGCCTCGCGGCGGACGTCGTCGTCGCGTGACACCAGACCCCGGACCCACGCGGGGTCGCCCACCAACTCGGTAGCCACGCCGAGAGCATGTCACTACCCCTTCGTACGCGGTACTCCGCATTCCGTAGTAGTATCCACGGCACATCACCGGGGAGACACCTATGGACACGAGCCAACTGCTCAAGGGGGTGCTGGACCTCGCCGTCCTCGCGGTACTGCGCAAGGAGGACGGGTACGGCTACGACGTGCTGCGCAGGCTCCGCCAGGGCGGTCTGGACGGCGTCGGCGACGCGTCGGTCTACGGCACCCTGCGCCGGCTCTACAACGCCGGCCTGCTCACGTCGTACGTCGTGCCGAGCGAAGAGGGCCCGCACCGGAAGTACTACAGCCTCAACGAGCCCGGCCGCGCGCGGCTGCTCGAATCGGGCCAGACGTGGAAGTCGTTCGCGAAGACGCTCGACGGGTTGTTGGGGGAGGTCGCATGAACACGCAGGCGAACACCGAGGTGCGGGACTACCTGGATCGGATGCGCGAGGCGCTGTCCGACCTGCCCGCCGCCGAGGTGGGCGAGATCATGGACGACGCCGGGGCGCACGTCGTCGAGGTGGCCGAGGAGATGGGCGAGGACTTCACGCCCGAGGCCCTGATCGGCCGGCTCGGCACGCCCCGGGCGTACGCGCGGGAACTGCGCGCGGCGGCCGGCTACCCGTCCCCGACCGAGGCGGGCCCGGCGGAAGCCCGGCCCACGGGCGTCGCGCGGTTCGCGTTCTGGAGCCTGGTCGTCGGCACCGTCGTGGCGTTCGGCTTCGCGTTCAGCCGCGGTGACGGCGAGGAACTCGTCCTGCTCGTCTGCCTGGCCCTGGCCGCCGCGGCGCTGCTGGTGTTCCGGCAGCCGTCGCTGCTGCCCGAGGTCGCCCGGCTGCCCGAGGCCGCGGCGCTGGCGGACGCGCTCCGGAAGCTCGAGCAGGCCGACACGCGGGGCGTGCTCCGCTCCCTGCGCACCTTCCAGCCCCTGTGGTGGATCGGCCGTTCCCTGCTCATCGCGTGGGCCGGCGTGCTCGTGGGCCGGCTGTCGTCGATGCTCGTGGTCAGCCTCGCGCTCGCCGCCCTCGCGCTGGTGTCCGGCCCGAAGGCGAGGACCGACCGCCGGTGGCTGTGGATCAGCGTGCCGGCGACCGGGTTGGCGCTGGGCGTCCTGCTGCTCCTCGCCGGCGCGCTGGTGGACCGGATGACCTACCGCGACGCCGAGCCGGTCTCCTACTCCCGGCCGACGCCCGTGCCGGCCAACGTGTACGTGTTCGACAAGGACGGCAAGCCGGTCACTGACGTGTACCTCTACGACGAGAACGGCCAGCCGCTCGAACAGCCCTGGTACGGCTGCGACGAGAGCCGTCACGACAACCGCTACCCGAAGCCCCGGGTCGTGCACGACGAGACCGGGTGCCACGAGGTCCCCGGCGTCCCGTTCGCGGTGGTCATGCCGACCACGCCGGCTCCGACGCCGTCCGTGTCACCGCTGCCGACCACCTCGCTGCCGACCACCTCGCCGTCGACGACCTCGCTGCCGTCGCCCCCGGCGTCGCCCAGCCCGGCGCCGTCGACGGTGACCACGACGGCGCCGACGACCCCCACCGGCTGATCCCCCGATCCGAGGGCGCGGAGACGACCGACCCGCGCCCTCGGACACCCGTCGGCGATCAGAAGCGCGCGCCCACGTCCGCCCCGTTGGCCGGCCGCAGGAAGGTGGACGACGGGATCGAGCCGTCTGCGGCGCGCGGCCCCGTGATCGTGCCGGGGTCCGTGCTCGCGAACGACCACGTGCCGCCGAGGTTCCACGAGTTGCCGCTGCCGGTGGAGGTCGAGCCGAGCGACACGTCCGTGCCGTTGGCCGCCGCCAGGTTCTTCGTCAGCGTGCTGGACGACCGGTTGACGTTGAACCCGGTGCCCGGGTTGTCCCACGCGGTGCTGCGCTCGATCCGGTGCCGGCCGGGGTTGTTGTTGTCGATGAAGCCGCCGACCGCGTTGTCCCACGTCATGCTGTTGCGGACGGTGTGGTCGGCCGCCACGCCGTTGCCGCCCAGCTTGAACCCGTTGCCGTCACCGGTGAAGTTCGGCAGGTTCCAGCGGTTGAAGCCGTTGCCCCAGGCCAGGCTGCTCTCCAGCAGGATCGGCGAGGAGAACATCCAGTAGTCGAGCCCGTCGTCGGAGTTGTTCCACAACCGCGCGCCGCGCACGACGTTGCCGCTGCCCGAGCCCTCCTTGATCGCCAGGCCGTCGGCGCTCTCGCCGTTCTTGCGCGGGTCGCGGTTGCCGTGGGCGTCCAGGTTGAGGATCAGGTTGTTGCCCGACGCGCCCTGCAGGTGCAGGCCCGACTCGTAGTTGTCGCGCGTGACGAGCCGCTCGAACACGGTGTTGTTGACGTCCACGCCGAACACGCCGTACGGGCCGCGGACGATCTCCAGGCCGATCAGCCGCCAGTGGTCGCCCTCGATGTGGACGGCGCCGCGCTCGGCCCGCGGGATGCTCGACCCCACGGCGCCCGGCGTGTGCGGCATGTTCTCGCCGTCGATGACCACCTTCTCGCCGTTGTGGTTGCGCAAGGTGATCGGCCGGGTCGCGGTGCCGTTCTTCAGCAGCTGGATGTTCGTGGCGGGCGCGTACGTGCCGCCGCGGACGTGGATCGTGTGCCCGGGCTGGGCCAGGTCGACGGCGCGCTGGATCGTGCGGAGCGGCGCGGCCAACGTCCCGGGGTTGCCGTCTTCGCCGTTGGGCGCCACGTACAGCGCGTCGGCCGGTGGTGGCGTGCCGTCCTGCGTGAAGTCCAGGTAGTCGACGTTGGGCAGGCCGGCCGAGGTGGTGGGGCTCAGCCGGACCGCGCTCGTGCCGGACGGCACCGTGACGGCGACGGTCTTCGACACCCACGTCGACCACGCGCCCGTCGGCTCGAACTCCACCGACTGCGCGGCGGCGCCGTTGACGAGGACGGTGGCGGGCCGGTTCGTCGTGCCGCCGTTGGCGAACCGGACCACGACCGTCGCGGCGCCCGCCGCCGACGCGGTGACGGTGAACTGCGCGTGCGCGCCGACGGCGTTGTCCGCGTTGCAGAACCCCGTGCCCGAGAAGCCGGGCCAGTTGCCGTCGATCGTGCCCGTGCAGACCGCCGGCGCGGTCTCGGCCTCGTGGTGGGTGGTCGCCGCGCCCGCCGCGGGCCCCGGCACGCCGAGCGCCGCGACGGCCGCCAGCGCGGTGGCGGCCACAAGGGGTTTCACTCTCATCGTGTTTCTCCCGTGATGGGTGCGGCGGCGGCCGACGGATCTCTCCGGCGAGATCCGAAGCACGTTAACGCACCGCTTCCGAAAGGCGCAATGCTGTCGTTCGCGAACCCGTTCGGATTCACAATCATGAACACGGGAAATAGGCGCGCCGACGCGAACCCGCAGAACCACGACCAGCCCCTTGATCAGCCACGATGGCCCTGACCTCGCCATTCGACACATTCGACGCATTCGACAACCGCCCGGCCGGACACCGCCCCGCGGACTTCGTCGTTGACCCCGCGTCGCGGACCTCCTAGCCTTTCCCGGAAGACGGGCGTTTTCCACCCGCCCAGGAGTCGCATTCACATCGGTGAACCCGATCGGTTCCACCGTTTCCGCCGCGCACCAAAGGCCCGCACCGGGCCCTCTCCCTCGCCGGAAAAGCACCGAGAAGTGGAGTCGTCGTCACCATGACCGAACCGGAGCAGCCCACCTCCACCCGGGCCTCACGACCACGCGGCACGCGCCGAGCCCTCCTCGCCGCGGCCGCAGCGGGCGCGCTCGCCGTCACCCTCGCCGCCTGGCCGCACGCCACTCCCGCCGAGGCCGCCGTCGGCGCCGGGACCTACACCGTGAAGAACGCCTCCAGCGGCCACTGCCTCGACGCCCCGGACGCGACCCCCGGCACGCAGCTCCGCCAGCAGGCCTGCGCCGGCGGCGCGGACCAGAAGTGGACCCTCACCGCGGTCTCCGGCGGCTACCGCCTCACGTCCGCCGCCAACGACCTGTGCGTCGGCGTGCAGGCCGCGTCCACCAGCGCGGGCAAGCCGATCCAGCAGGAGACGTGCACCGGCGCGGCGAGCCAGACGTGGACGGTCACGGCGAGCGGCGCCCACTACCGCCTGATCAACGTCAACGGCGGCAAGTGCATGAACACCAAGGACAACTCCACCGCGGTCGGCGCCCTCGTCCAGACGAACTCGTGCGACAGCACCGCCACCAAGCAGTGGACCCTCACCCCCGCCGACAACGGGACGACGACCACCACGACGACGAGCACGACCACCAGCACCAGCACGACGACGTCCACCACGACCACCACCACCCAGCCGCCCAGCTCGGCGCTGCACGTCTCGCCGAACGGCACCGACAGCGCGGCGGGGACGGAGTCGGCGCCGACCACGCTGACGTCGGCGATCAGCCGGATCACCCCCGGCGGCACGATCCTCCTGCGCGGCGGCACGTACCGCTTCACGCAGACGGTCACCATCCCGGCGGGGACCAACGGCACGGCCGCCGACCGCACCGAGCTGTTCGCCTACCCGGGCGAGACCCCGGTGCTGAACTTCTCGGCGCAGACCGAGGACCCGGCCAACCGCGGCCTGGCCGTCAACGGCTCGTACTGGCACGTGCGCGGCATCGTCGTCGAGCGCGCCGGCGACAACGGCATCTTCGTGGGCGGCAGCAACAACATCCTCGAACGCACCGTGACCCGCTTCAACCGGGACACGGGCCTGCAGCTGTCGCGGATGCTGTCCACCACGCCGAAGGACCAGTGGCCCGCCAACAACCTCATCCTGAGCGCCGAGTCGCACGACAACGCCGACTCCGACGGCGAGGACGCGGACGGCTTCGCCGCCAAGCTCACCACCGGCCCCGGCAACGTCTTCCGCTACGCCGTGGCGCACAACAACATCGACGACGGCTGGGACCTCTACACCAAGACCGACACCGGCCCCATCGGCGCGGTCACCATCGAGGACTCCCTGGCCTACGAGAACGGCACCCTGAGCAACGGCGGCCAGGCCGGCAACGGCGACCGCAACGGCTACAAGCTCGGCGGCGAGGACATCCCGGTCAACCACGTGATCCGGCGCAACATCGCTTACGACAACGGCAAGCACGGCTTCACCTACAACCGCAACCCCGGCGCGATGACCGTCTCGGACAACATCAGCATCGACAACACCGAGCGCAACTTCACCTTCGAGGCCGGCACGTCGGTGTTCCGGGGCAACACGTCCTGCCGCAGCGGCAGCGGCGCCAACGACAAGACGGTCGGCAACGTCGACGGCACGAACCAGTTCTGGACCGGCGTCAACGGCTCCCGCTGCGCGAACTACGCCGGCGCCCTGGCCTGGTCCTACGCCTCGGACGGCCGCCTGGTCGTCACGTTCGGGGGCCGTGCGGTCCGCTAGCCACCCGGCGTTCCCCACCACCGATCGCCCGCCGACCTCGCACCAGGGGTCGGCGGGCGATCGCGCGTCACGGCGGCGGAGTTGACCCGAGGGATGTCACTCAACCATCATTGACTCAATGTCCACTGACTGGTCTTCCGACACCGTCGCCCGAGCGCGGGTGCACGCGGCACTGGGCGAGCCCGCCCGGCTGGCCGTGGTGGAGCTGCTGGTGCTCGGCGACGCGTCGCCCGGCGAGGTCGGCCGGGCGCTCGGGCTGCCCAGCAACCTGCTCGCGCACCACGTCAAGCTGCTGGAACAGGCGGGCGTGGTGGAGCGGTCGCGGTCGGAGGGCGACCACCGGCGCACCTACCTGCGCCTGCGCACGTCCGCGCTCACCGACCTGGTGCCCAGCGGACTCCGCCAGGCGCCGCGCGTGGTGTTCGTGTGCAGCCACAACTCGGCCCGCTCGCAGTTGGCCGCCGCCCTGTGGAAGCGGCGCAGCACCGTGCCGACAGCGAGCGCGGGCACCCGTCCCGCCGAACGCGTGCACCCGCTGGCCGTCGCCACCGCCCGCGCGCACGGCCTGTCGCTGACCCGCGCCCGCACCCACCACCTCGACGACGTGCTGAACCCCGACGACCTGGTGGTCGCGGTGTGCGACAGCGCGCACGAGGAACTCGGCGCCGACCACGGGGACCGCCTGCACTGGTCCGTCCCCGACCCGGCCGCGGTCGGCACCGAGGACGCCTTCCACACCGCCTACCGCGACCTGGCCGACCGGGTGAACCGCCTGGCCCCGGCCGTACACCCCGCCTCCGACGCCGGCACCCCCGCCTCCGGCACCACGGCCGTACGCCCCGCCGCCGTCACCACCGCCGTCACCAGCGCTTCCGAGGGAGCCTGAATGCCCCGCCCGCTCCCCCACCGGCTGCTGGCCGAGTACCTCGGCAGCCTCCTGCTTGCCGCCCTGGTGATCGGCTCCGGCATCGCCGCCCAACGCCTGTCCCCCGACGACGTCGGCCTCCAACTGCTGGAGAACGCGGCCGCCACCGCCGTCGGCCTCTACGCGCTCATCCTGGTCTTCGGCCCGGTCAGCGGCGCGCACCTCAACCCCGCCGTCTCCCTGGCCGACGCCGTCCTGGGCGGACTGCCCTGGCGTGACGTCCCCGCCTACGCCCTCGCCCAGGTGCTGGGCTGCGTCACCGGCGCGGTGCTGGCCAACACCATGTTCGACACGGCGCCGATCAGCGTCAGCACGACGGAACGGGCCACCGCCGCCCACGGCGTCTCCGAGGTGGTGGCGACCGCCGGCCTGCTGCTGGTGATCTTCTCGCTGGTCCGGTCGAACCGGGCCGCGCTGGTCCCGTCCGCCGTCGGCGCCTACATCGGGGCCGCGTACTTCTTCACCAGCTCCACCAGCTTCGCCAACCCCGCCATCACCGTCGGCCGCGTCTTCAGCGACACGTTCGCGGGCATCGCCCCCACCTCCGTGCCGGTGTACGTGCTGGCACAGCTCGTCGGCGTCGCGGTGGCCGTCCCGCTGCTGCGCGTGCTCCACCCGAACCCGGTCGCCACCACCGCACCCGTCACCGAAGGACAACCCCGTTGAACGCCAAGCCCGAAGTCCTGTTCGTCTGCGTCCACAACGCCGGCCGCTCCCAGATGGCCGCCGCGCTCCTCCAGCACTACGCGCTCGGACGCGTCACCGTCCGCTCGGCCGGTTCCGCCCCCGCCGACAGGGTGAACCCGGCCGCCGCCGAGGCGCTGGCCGAGCTGGGCCTCGACATCACCGCCGAGGTGCCGTCCAAGCTCACCACCGAGGACGTCGAGGCCTCCGACGTCGTCATCACCATGGGGTGCGGCGACACGTGCCCCGTCTTCCCCGGCAAGCGCTACCTCGACTGGGACCTCGAAGACCCGGCCGGCCAGGGCGTCGACGCGGTCCGCCCCATCCGCGACGACATCGACCGCCGCGTCCGCGCCCTGCTCGGCGAGCTCCTCGACCAGCCCGCGTAGCCCGTTCACAACGCCAGGCGCGGCCAGGAATTGGTGTCTCGCAACAACTTCCGGTCGTGCGTCGCGAGCACGACCGCGGCCGGCGTGGACCCGAGCGCGGCGGTCAGCTCGTCGACGAGCGCGGCCGACAGGTGGTTGGTCGGCTCGTCCAGCAGCAGCACGTGCGGGCGGGCGGCCAACACCCCGGCGAGGTCCAGTCGCCGCCGCGCCCCCACCGACAGCTCCGCCACCGGCCGGTGCGCGTCGTACGCGTCCACCAGCCCCAGCTCGGCCAGCGCGGGTCCGGGCACGCCCGACCGCGCCACCCGCTCGTCGTAGAACTCCACCGCCGTGCGCCGGCCCACCGGCTCCGACTCCTGGCGCAGGTACCCGACCCGCACCGACCGCGCCCGGGTGACCGTGCCCGCGGTCGGCTCCAGCTCACCGGCCAACACCGCCAGCAACGTCGACTTGCCCGCGCCGTTGCGGCCCGTCACCACCAGCCGGTCGCCGGAGTCCAGCGCCACGTCCGCGGGCGTCACGAGCCTGCCCGCCACCGTCGCGCCCTCGGCCCGCAGCACCGCCGTGCCGCCGTCCCGCGGGAGTTCCGGCATGGCGAACCCGGTCGGCGGCGGCGCGACCGCGCCGCCGAGGGCCGCCAACGCCTCCAGCCGCCGGTGCACGGCCCGGACCAGGCCCGGCGCACGGGTGGCACGCGTGTGCCTGCCGTGCCCCTTGGCCGGCCTCCAGTTGTCGCGCAACCGGTTCCGCGCCGCGGACAGGTCGTCGGCGAGCCGTTCCCGCTCGGCGACCTGCTCGGCGTGCAGGGCCTCCCAGCGGGCACGTTCGGCGCGGCGGGCTTCGACGTGACCGCGGTAGCCGCCGCCGTGCACGCGCGGCCGGCCGTCGCTGGACGGGTCGAGGTCGACCACCGTCGTGGCGACGTCGGCGAGCAGCGCCCGGTCGTGGCTGACCAGCACCACCACGCCGGGG
Organism: Saccharothrix hoggarensis; assembly: GCF_042678885.1. Taxonomy (GTDB): domain Bacteria; phylum Actinomycetota; class Actinomycetes; order Mycobacteriales; family Pseudonocardiaceae; genus Actinosynnema; species Actinosynnema hoggarensis. Next base: position 13,315 of record NZ_JBHTLK010000051.1, on the reverse strand, counting down.
TGGGCGCGGAGCCGTTCGGTCAGGTGGTCCAGCCCGCTCGCGTCGAGGTGGTTGGTCGGCTCGTCCAGCAGCAGCACGGGGTGCCCGGCGCCGAGCAGGCAGGCGAGCCGGACGCGGTGGCGCTGCCCGACCGAGAGCGTGCCGAGCGGGCAGGCGCGGTCGTCGGCGGCGTTCAGCGCGGCCAGCGACACCTCCACCCGCCGGTCGGCGTCCCACGCGTCGAGCGCCTCGGCCTCCGCGAGCGCGGCGGCGTAGGCGTCACCCGCGTCGGGACGCCCGTCGGTCAGCGCCTGCGCGGCGTGCTCCAAGCGGGCCTGGGCGGCACGCACGGCGGTCAGCTCCAGGTCGATCAGGTCGCCGACGGTGTCCACGGGCGGGATCTGCTGGTCGGCGACACCGACCGACCCGGCGCGGACCACGTCGCCGCGGTCGACGGGCAGGTCACCGGCGAGCACCCGCAACAGGGTGGTCTTGCCCCGGCCGTTCTCGCCGACCACGGCGACCCGGTCACCGGCGGCGGCGACGAGGTCGACCCCGGCGAGCACGGGCCGTCCGCCGAACGAGACGTGTACGCCCGACATGCGGACGTGAGCCGTGCGCACGCGCGCCGGCGACAGAGAGGACGACATGAGGGCTTGCCTCCACGAGAAGTGATGAGCGGAAAGGACGAAGTCCGGAACCGCGGTCCGCGGTGCCGGTGGAGGCGTCGTCCTCTCAGAGGAAGAACAGGTGCTGCATCACGTCACCAGGCTAGGACAACCCGGCCCCACCACGCACCGCGATTTCACCCACCCGGGCAGGGGCCGTCGCCGACGCGAACCCGCCGCTCCGCCCACTCCGGCGACCGATCAGGAATCAAGAAGCACTGGTCACCGGCCCGCACCTAGCGTTGTCGACATGACCTCCATCGACACCGTCACCCTCGACGTGGCCGACCCCGCCGCCGCCGAACGCTTCTACACCGCCGCGTTCGGGCTCGGCGCCCTGCTGCGCCTGCGTGCCTCCCAGGAACCCACCACGGGCTTCCGCGGGTTCACCCTGTCGCTCGGCGTGTCCCAGCCCGCCGACGTCGACGCCCTCGTCACCGCCGCCGTGGACGCCGGCGCGACCGTGCTCAAGCCCGCCGCGAAGTCGCTGTGGGGCTACGGCGGCGTCGTCCAGGCCCCGGACGGCACGATCTGGAAGGTCGCCACCTCGGCGAAGAAGGACACCGCGCCGCCGTCGAAGCGGGTTGACGCCGTCGTGCTCCTGCTGGGCGTCGCCGACGTGGCCGCGAGCAAGCGCTTCTACGTCGACCAGGGCCTCACCGTCGCCAAGAGCTTCGGCCGCAGGTACGTCGAGTTCGCCACGGGCCCCGTCACGCTCGCCCTCTACCGCCGCCGCGCCCTCGCCAAGGACCTCGGCGTATCCCCCGACGGCGCAGGCTCCCACCGCATCACGATCGCCGGCCCGGCCTTCACCGACCCCGACGGCTTCACCTGGGAACCCACCGCGATGGCGAACCTGTCCTGACCTCGCCACAATCCCACTTCACGACTCCGGAAAGGACTCCACGATGGCCCGCAAGACCAGCACCCACGAGGGCTTCACGGCCGAGGAACGCGCCGCCGTGAAGGACCACGCGCAAGAGCTGAAGAAGGAGGCACGCCGGGGGTCGCGCGCCGACAAGGCGGCGGAGGCCGAGCGCGACCTGCTCGCGAAGATCGCCGAGATGCCGGACGCCGACCGGGTCCTGGCCGAAGGGGTCCACGCCATCGTCAAGGAGAACGCGCCGATGCTGGCGCCGAAGCTCTGGTACGGGATGCCCGCGTACGCGCTGGACGGCAAGGTCGTCTGCTTCTTCCAGAGCGCCGACAAGTTCAAGGCCCGCTACGCCACGTTCGGCTTCAACGACACCGCGAAGCTGGACGACGGCGCGATGTGGGCTACGTCGTTCGCCCTGACCAAGATCACCCCAGAGATCGAAAAGCGCCTCACCGCCCTGGTGCGCCAAGCCGTGGCCTAACCACCTGTCATCAGCCCTCGCTGCCCCATCGAAGGCACCACCCCGCACCCACTGCAATCACGGCCCACCGTCACCAGTGCCCGACCTCATCGAGATCCAGCGGCAACGCGGACTGCAACACGAAGTAGGCGCGCCCCACCTCCTCCGCAGAAGCACGCCTCAACCGCCGCAAGTCACCCCGATGCACGTGCAAGGTGTGCCGCCGAACCGAACTGCCCACCGGCCGAACTCCCGCGAACTCCACCTGCGACACCACGAGGTTGCACACCACCACCCCGTCACCGATCTCGTCCCCGACCTGGAGCCAGATGAACGCCGACTCGTTGACGACGTAATCCAAGCCGTCCCGCCAAGCCCGCCCGGCATACCCCCGCGCCTTCGCCCTCTCACGCAACAAAACCAACCGTTCCCACGTCAACGGCCGCAAATCGGGCTCCCGAACACGCCCCAACCCCACCGCCCACCACCGAATCCCCACGCCCACCCCATTCGCACTCACAGCCACCAAGACTCAATCGTGCAGGCTCATGCCCATGATCGATGAATGAGACAACGTCAGCTCTTGGTGCCGTTGCGCGTGCTGGTTAGAGCGACCCGGCTACGGACGTCCGGCTCCCCACCAGCACGGCAGGGGCCGCCGTGAACCTGACGTCGGTGCCCTCTCCCGTCACCGTGACCGATACCCGGTCCCCCACCGGTACCTGCTCCACCCTGGTGGGCAACTGGTGGCTCCAGCCGCGCACCTCCACGTCGTCGACCACGGCGAACCTGAGGTGGAACCGCACCCAGTCATGCTCGGGTGGCGCCTCCCAGCTCCGACGGGTGGCTTCGTCCAGCGGTCCTTCGAAGGACGCGGTGATCGCTTGGTCGCGTTCGTCCCAGTGCAGGGCGTAGAGCTCGAACGCCGACAGGTCAGATGCGCTCATGGTAGGTGTCGATCTCCGGTCCGGGTACTGCCGTGTACAGCCGCTGGTCCAGCCTGCTCGTGAACTCGTGCGGCCCGTCGTCCACCTCGTACGGAGGCGAGTTGTGGGCGCTGATCTTGCCGAAGCGGAACTGCTCGGCACACGTCAGCGTCAGGCGCAACGCCTCGCCGGTCACCGACACGGCCAGCCTCGCCCTCGGCCGTTCCGCGAACTCGACCGACACAGTGGCCAGGAGCACCGCGCCGCCGGACAACCGGACGTCATCGACCGCCAGGAATCCCAGGTGCGCCTGCACGCGGCGGTAGCCGGGCACGTCCGAGGCGACCGGCAGGTCGACGCGCAGCGTGCAGCCCGGGCCTCGGCGCTCGAACCGAATCGACCGCAACACCAGGCCGGTCAAGTCCAGTCCCTGCGGGTAGAACCGGGCGAGCGACTCTTGGTCATTAGGCAGGAGTCGGTCTGCGAGGGTGATCAGTGCTGCGGATAGGTCAGATTGCGACGGCTCCTGAGGTACTGGCATGACGTACTCCCCATGCGAGTGTGAGCAGCGTCCAAGCGGACAGGTCCTTGCCCGCCAACCGTGCCCAGAGACGGGCGGACTCCGGTTCGGTTCCGGGCCAGGTTCGCCTGGTCGGTAGGCGGTCCGCCCAGGTGCGCACCGCCAGATCGGCGTACGGGTACAACGCGTAGTCGTTGGTGAGATCGGCGACGGTCGCACCCGCGGTCCACGGAACCTGTTGGCGCAGGCGTCCTGCACCGTGGCGTCGGGCACGGGCAGGTGGCGGGGCACACGGTACGCGGCGCGTCCCGGTCGGTGGTCAGTTGGACCGCTTCATCGATCATCGCGGGGGTGGCGCGGCTCCGGCAGTCGATCACGCTCTGAAGCAGCGTCCTACCGCATGAGTGACGACTTCGCCTGACAGCGGAACCCTCGCTCTGCCATCATCGCCTACCGGCTGGAGGAGCAAGGGGAACACGCGGAGTCATGGCCGAAGAAGCGGGCGGCATGCGGGCCGAAGCGGGCAAGCGGATCAACTTCGTAGCCGAGACGCCCGGCAAAGCTCTGTACAGCGGTACTACCACGATGGCGATTCAGGCTCCCGCCAACGCCGGAAATGGTGCCTACGGCTGCGCCGCATCGCGTCGGCGTGTTGATCCCCTCATGAGGAGGGCTTGATGACCGACCCCCACCGGATGATCGAAGATTACGAGAGCCGCACGTCCGCCCTCCTGGAGCGGGCAGAGGAAGCCAAGGCGAGGATCGCCGAGCTGACCGGTTCCGCCACCAGTTCCGACGGCGCGGTGAGCGTGAGCGTCAGCGCGGGCGGCGCCCTGATGAGCCTGTCGTTCGGTTCGAAGGCCGACGACATGCCGAAGGAACGCCTGGCCGCACTGGTGGTGTCCACGGCCAAGCGCGCCCAGGCCCAGGCCGTCGACCGGATCGCCACGATCATGGCACCGGTGATCGGCGACAACAGCGACGCGATGCGTTTCGTCCAAGAGCAGATCCCGCCGATCGAGGTCCCCGACGAGCACACCCGGGAGCCACAATCGCAGCGGCAGTTCGTGGTGAACGAGGAACAGCAGGACGCGGCGGTGACTCGGCAGACGCCACCTGTCCGGCCGGTGCGCCGTCCGGTCGAGGACGACGACACCGATTACGACCAACGCGGCCCGTTCAAGAAGGACGGTGGTTGGTGATGTCCGACGGGTACCAGGTCGACCTCGCGGTGCTCGAAGCGCACGAGCGCGAGCTCAAGGCACTCGTCGCAGGACTCCCCGACGCGGCGGACGCGGCGTCCGACTACGTCGGCAACGTGCAGGCGTGGGGCGTCGTCGGCCAGTTCTTCGCCATGGTCATGAAGAACTGGACGGACGACGCGAGCGAGTACGTCGGCAAGGTCAAAGAAGCGGGTGGCGCCGTGGTCGAGCGTTTCGCCGGCATGCGCCAGAGCTACGCGGACCAGGAGGAGTCGATGGCGCAGGTGTTCCGGGAGCTGCGTGAGGGCTTGGACGGAGCGAAGCCGTGACCGACGGGGAATCGAAGAACATCACGGAGCTGAACCCGCTCAACGCGACCGAGGGGTTCAAGGCCGAGGACCTCGCCGGGTTCTCCAACTTCGACAGCCCAACCCAGGCGTGGGACGCCTCCGGCATCTTCGGCAGCGCCGCCAACACGATCTACGACGGCGTCAAGGGTGACTGGGGCGCCGTCGCCGGTGACCTCGCCGCAGTCGGCATGGACCTCCTCGGGTTCGTGACCAACCCGCTGGGCAGCCTGCTGTCCGCGGGCATCGGCTGGCTCATCGAGCACATCGGGTTCCTCAAGGAAGGTCTCGACCTGCTCGCTGGCGACCCGGACGCCGTGAACGCGATGGCGACGACCTGGAGCAACATCGCCGAGCGCATGCGGGAGACCTCCGAGAAGTACTCCGACACCCTCGACACGCTGAGCGGTTTGCAGGGCGCGGCGATCGACGGCTACCGCAAGGCCGTGCAGGACTTCTCGAACGTGGTCGCGGGTGGCGCCGACCACGCCACCTCCGCCGCCCGGGCCATGACGGTGGCCGCGTCGGCCGTCGGTGTCGTGCGCGGCGCGGTCCGGGACACCATCGCGACGTTCGTGTCCAACGCGATCATCAAGTTCGCGGCGGCGACCGCGCTGGCACCGGTCACGTTCGGCGCGTCCCAGGCGGCGTTCATCGCCGACACCGTCGCGCAGGGCGCGATCACGGCAGGCAAGAACGCCAAGAAGATCAGCAAGGTGGTCAAGCAGCTCGAGAAGGTCGCCGACGATGCCAAGAATTCGCGGAACATCCTCAAGGGCACGACCAAGAACCTCGAGAAGACCGTCACGAATTACAACCGCGACGCCGCGAAACACGCCAACCAGGCCCTGAACATGGCGAAGAAGGCACAGGCGGGCAAGCTCGACGCAGGCGACGCCAAGCGGTTGGAGGCGCTCGGCGAGCAGGGCGAGAAACTGAAAGGCGACAAGAAGGACGCGATCGACTCGCTGGCAGGCACGCGCAACGACAACCTCCGCGAACGCATGGGCACCGACGCCCCCCGGCTGGACAACGCCGGCGACATGCTCGAACGAGAGATGTCCATCGGACCAGGTCGGCCGGAGTTCAGCCTCCCGAACTACCCCAAGATCCTCGGCAACGCGGCGGTCCAGGAGTGGAGCGACCAGACCCACCGCGAAGCCGATGCCCAGGCCAAACAGGACGTGAAGGACGAAGCCTGGCGCAAGCACTGGGAGGAGCAGCACGGGGACGCGGGTCGGACAGACCCGTTCCAGCGCATGGAAGGCGAGCTGTGATCGAGGTGCTCGCGCGCAGGACGGCCGGACTGGTCCTGGCCGCCCTCGGCGCAGTCGTACCGGTCGTCGCCTACACGCGCCTTGACGCGTGGGACGCCGAACTCGCGGGCCGAGCCGATCCGTCCTCGACCGGGCTGGTCGACATGCTGGTGGGCGGCATCGGCATCTGGGGGATCATCGGCACCGGACTGTGGTGGCATCGGCACCGGACGACGATGTGGGCGATCTGGACCCGCTGGGCGGCATTTCCGGGTCTGTCCCTCGCGGTCTTCACCTGCCTGTCCATCGCGTCAAGAAGAAACTCGCCGATCGCGCTCGCGATCGGCGCGGGGTTGACCGCGGCCTGCTGGGGGTTGAGCGAGGCCGTACGGTTCGTCATGACCCGCCCCGTCACGGACGGGTTGATCGCGTCGAGGCTGGAGATCCCGTTCCGCGTCAGGGGTCTCAAGGCGCGGTTGTGCGTTCGGCACGACAGGCTCGTGCTGGACAGCTTGGGCTCACGCCGGAAGCGGTCACGTGACGCGGTCGCGGTGCCGTGGCAGGCGCTTCGGTCCATCGAACTGGTTGACGTCGAGCAGGAGACGGTCTGCCGGGTGCTGGTGTTCTCCGGCCTGCCGGAGGCGAACACACGCGAGTTCGACGTGACTGCCGGTCCCGCGCTGCACATCCTCGGCACCGCACGTGAACTGCTCGTGCCGGTCACGAACGAGGTCGGACGCGCCGTCCTGCGCGCGGTCGAGGCCCGATCAGCCGGCGTGGAAGTCGACGAGGGCGAACTCACCGAGGACGAGTGGCGGCGGAGAAGCGGTGTCCGGAGAACCAACGCGCTCACCCACCTCCAGCGCCGCGCCGGCGTCCACTACCGCACCGACTACCGGCCCTACCGCCTGATCCCCGTGGCGGGCTTCCTCCTGATGCCACTCTTCGCCTTGTCGGGCATGACACTGTCGCTGGTCACGGGATCGAAGAATTGGCAGGAACAGTTCTACGTCGTGGACGGGGCGGTGAACCCCTGGAACGTCGCGATCCTCGCTACTGCCTCGATCGGGTTCCTGTACGTCCTGTACCGCTTGGTGGTGAAGAGCTTCCTGAGCTTCATGCAGGGGCAGGATTACATCGAGGCGTACCCCGAACCCCCTGCCCGAGCGAAGACCGGGACCGTGCCGCGCTCCGGCAAGCGCAAGAAGCGATGACCTGGGTCGGGCCCACAAGCCCTGCCCGCTGATAGTCGTCCAAGGCCGTCGCGGGGGACGCACCGGAACCAGACATCGACAACCGCTGCGACCACCGAAACGTCACTCACAGGTCTCTCTGCCGAGTTGACGAGACCTGGAGCACACAGCTGACAACCTTCGCGCGGCGCACGCTCCTGCTCCAGATTTGCTCCAGATCGGCAGGGCCAGTCCACAGTGGTCGGAAAAGCAAGATCGCCCGCCACCTGCATTACCGCAGGTCAGCGGGCGATTCGTATGCGATATTCGATTGTGGAGCTGAGGGGACTCGAACCCCTGACCCTCACACTGCCAGTGTGATGCGCTACCAGCTGCGCCACAGCCCCTTGCCTGCACGTTTCCCGGCGGTTGGGGCCGCCGTTCTCGTGTGGCAATACCGTACAACACGGCCCCGCCGGCGACGAAATCGGGGGTCCCCTGCGGCATACGGGCTGCTAGACGGGGTGCGGGGCTACTTCACGAGGTTGGTGAGCCAGTCGTCGCCGTCCCAGTCGACGACCTCGCCGTCCTTCATCACGGTGGGGGTGCCGGCGAACTTCCCGGTCGCCTTCACGGCGTCCAGGTCGGACTGCGCCTCGGCCTCGTGCGCGCCGCTCTCGACGCACTGCTTGAACCCCTCGCCGGTGATCCCGAGGTCGGCGCCGAGCTTCACCAGCTCCGCCTTGGTGTGCCCCGGACCGCCTTCGTCCGGCTGCTCGGCGAACAGAACCTCGTGGTACTCCCAGAACTTGCCCTCGTCGGCCGCGCACAGCGCCGCGTTCGCCGCGTCGCGCGAGTAGCCCTCGGGCGACGAGTACCGGATCAGGAACGGCAGCACGTGGTACTTGACCTTGAGCGTGCCGGCCTCGATCTCACGCTTGATCTGGTCGCCGTACGCCTTCTTGAAGCTGCCGCACGCGGGGCAGAGGAAGTCCTCGTAGACGTCGATGGTGGCCTTGGCGCCGTCCTTGCCGACGACCACGACACCGCCCTCGCGAACGATCGGCGCGGACACTCCGGTGACCCCGGGCGGCACGGTCAGCGCGTCGTCCTCGCCCGACTTGGACCAGATCACCCCGCCGACCACGACCAGGGCGAGCACCAGGACGACCACCACACCGATCACGATCTTGGTCCGGTCGCCGGACGTCGCCCGTGCCGCGGTCACCGACTTCGCCGCCCGCTGCGCCTGCTTCTTCTTCCGAGCGTTGCGCTCCGCGCCACCCACGTCGCTCAATCCTTCCCGCTCAACGTCGCCCGCACGCTACCGAGCGATGCTGAGCGGAACCTGAGTGGCGACGGGAGGCGTCACGCGTCCGGTTGACGCGGCCTGCCGGCCACCCGCTCGCCGACCGGCACCTCGGGGCCTTCGTCGAGGCAGCCGGACTCGCCGGCCACGTCGGACGCGACGTGCGTGTCGTCCGCCCGCGGCAGGGTCTCGGGCGAGAAGAGCCAGAACACGAGCGCCACCGCGGCCATCGCACCCGTCAGGGTGAACGCGGCCTGGTACGAGAACTGGTCGACGAGCACGCCGGCGAGCAGCGGGCCGATGATGGCGCCGCAGTCGGCGGCCATCTGGAACCCGGCGAGCACCGGGCCGCCCCTGGCCTTGGTCCCGATCACGTCGGCCACGACGGCGTTCTGCGGGGGGTTGAGCAGGCCCGCGCCGATGCCCGCGACGAGCGACGCCACCATGAACATCGGCACGTTGCCGCTGAAACCCAGCCAGACCGTGCCGATCGCGGACACGGCGAGGCCGGCGATGGCGACGGGCTTGCGGCCGATGGAGTCGGACAGCTTCCCGGAGATCATCAGCACGGCGGCGTTGCCGGCCGCGAACACCGACAGCGAGATGCCCGCGATGGCGGGTGTGCTGCGCAGCGCCTCTACCACGAACAGCGGCACCAACGAGATCCGCACGCCGAACACCGCCCAGCCGTTGGCGAACCCGGAGGCCAGCGCCGCCCGGTACGCCGACAGCCGCACGGCTGTGCGCATCGACATGAACGCGTTCTCGTTCGAGCTGTCCAACGCGGCGAGCGTGGACTTGCGCAGGTACCACCAGACGACCAGGGCCGCCACCACCAGGGCCACCGCGTAGGTCACGAACGGGACCTGGATGGAGATCTCCACGAGCGCCGCGCCGACGATGGGTCCGCCGATGTTGCCGAGCAGGAAGCCGGTGGCCCAGAGCCCGGACGCCCGGCCGCGCATGGGCGCAGGGGTGATCCGGATGAGCAGGCCGACGGCGGCGACGGTGAACATGGTGGAGCCGATGCCCGCGAACGACCGGAACACGATGAGCTGCCAGTACGCGGTCGCGAAGCCGCACGCGCCGGTGCCGACGGCCACGATGAGGATGCCGACGATGTAAACCCACGTCTCGCCGAACCGGTTGACGAGGCGGCCGCTCATCGGCGCGAACAGGAGCCTGACCAGCGCGAACGCGCTGACGACGGCGGACACGGCGAACGTGCCGACGTCGAAGCTCTTGGCGTAGGCGGGCAGGACGGGCGCGACGATGCCGAACCCGAGGGCGATGATGAAGCTCGCCACGACGAGGACCCACACCTCGCCGGGCAGCCGGGGCTTGGACTTCACGTCGGACCCGGTCCCCAGCACTGTGCGCCCCTTCCGATCTCCGTTAGCTGTGCTAAGGATATGCGGTACGGCAACTAAATACTCAATCGAGCAGCTCGTCGACCCTGCGCGCGTATGCCGTCACCGGATAACAAACGTCGAAGCCGCACGCTTCCACGAACCGCTCGCCCGCGCCGCCCTCGGCCACGTGCGAGGCCACCAGCAGCGCGCCGGCCTCCCGCAACTCGGCCACCACGCCCAGCACCAGCGCCTTGCCCAACCCGCGCCGACGACGGGCCGGCCGCACGACCGCGTGCTCCACCAACCCGACCCGGCGCTCGCCGAACCCGGACGCGAACCCGCCGATCCGGTCGCCGTCGTCCACCACGACGAACACGCACCGCGGGTCGTCCAACCGCTGCCCGAGGTGCCGCAGCAGCCGCGCGGCGTCCACCCCCAGGTCGTCGGCCAGCAGCTCGGCGATGCCTTCGAGGTCCGTGTCCCGCGCGGGCCGCACGAGCGGCGACGTCCGCACCTCGCCCCGGTGCACGACGGCCAGCGACTCCTCCACGGCGTGCCAGCCGGTGTCGTCCGCGATGCCCTCGATCTCGGCCACCGTCGTCGGCGACGCGTACACCACGGCCTCGGCCCGCCCCACGTCGGCGAACGTCTGCTCCAGCCGCATCAGCGTGCCCGCGACCTCGGCGGACGACCCGTACACGGCGCACGCGTGGTTGCCGCCGGGCAGCGGGTTGTCCCGGTTCACCACGACCTGGGCCACGCCGACGCGGCCGACCTTGCCGTACCGGACGGCGCCGGACGCGAGCCGGGTCGTCTCCACCAGCCCGGCCAGCTCACGGGCCCGGTACGGGTCGAGCAGCTCGGGGTCGTCGGGGTCGCGCAGCGGGTCAACCACGGTCTCAGCCTCGCACGTCCCGGCCCTTCCACTTCGTCGTGCCGCGCAGGGCCTGCCACGCCGCCTCCAACGACATCGCGCCGAACGTGGCGTAGGCCAGCGGCGCGAGCACGGCGGCGGACCGCGGCTGCCGGGTACGGCGCAGGAACGCCCACTGCGCGACGGACTGCGCGAGCCACGTCAGCATCCCGAGCTTGGACCCGCGCAGCGCGCTCACCACCGGCACGACCCCGTACGCGAGGTGCGCGAGCCCGGTCGAGCCGAGCGACAGGAACGCGCTCGCGGGCCCCTTCGCGTACAGCGCCATCCCGGCGACCATGCTCTTGCGCATCGACGTCCACGTGTCGCCGAACGTGTCCAACCCGTACGTGACCAGCGAGTCCGACCCGTCGACGTACCGCGTCCGGCCGCCGGTGTCGCGAACCAGGGTGGCGAAGCCGACGTCGTCCGCGCGCGACCCCGCGATCGCCGCCCAGCCGCCCGCCCGCTCGTACGCGGCGCGGCTGACCAGGATGCAGTGGCCGACGGCGAGCGCCATGCCACGCCGCCCGTCGGTGGTCGTCGTCTCGAACAGCAGTTGGTTGACCGGCGGCAGCAGCAGCCACCAGCCGACGCTCGGCCCGCTCGCCCGGCCCGACGTGGACACCAGGTCCACCCCGTCGCGGCGCGCGCTCGCCAGCAGCCGGCCGACCAGGTCGGGCGCGGCCTCGGTGTCGGCGTCCACGAACAGCATCCAGTCGGTGTCGACGTCGGCGCTGCCGAGGTGCAGCGCGTGCACCTTGCCCGCCCAGCCGGACGGCGGTCCCGCGCTGACCACCAGCCGCACCCGCGGGTCCTCGGCCTCGTGCCGCCGCACGACCTCGGCCGTGCGGTCGGTCGACCCGTCGTCCACCACCACGATCCGCAGGTCGGCGTGCTCCTGCTTGCGCAGCCCCGTGAGGCAGCGGTCGATGACGCGCTCCTCGTCGCGCGCGGGCACGACCACCGTGACGGGCCCGGCGTCCACCGCGGTCGTCGGGAGGCGCTTGACCTCGCCCCACACCTTGATCGTCGCGGCCGCGCGGGCAAGGGCCACCGTCGCGCCGAGGACACCCCATTTCCCCATGCGTCCACAATGGCACAGGCCGGTGGGGCGACACTGGCTCACCGTGGACCTGCCGAACCTGCCGAACCTGCCGATCCGCCCGCTGCTCGGCGAGATCGCGGCCACGCTGACCGCGCACGGCTCGGCGGTGCTGGTGGCGCCGCCCGGAACGGGCAAGACGACGTTGGTGCCGCTGGCGCTGGACGGTCGCGTGGTCGTCGCCGAGCCCCGCCGCCTGGCCGCCCGCGCCGCCGCCGCGCGCATGGCGAGCCTGCTCGGCGAACCGGTCGGGCGGACCGTCGGCTACGCGGTGCGCGGCGACCGCAAGACGTCCAGGGACACCCGGATCGAGGTCGTCACGTCGGGCCTGCTGGTGCGGCGGTTGCAGCACGACCCGGAGCTGGCGGGCGTCGGCACGGTGCTGCTGGACGAGTGCCACGAGCGTCACCTCGACGCGGACCTCCTGCTCGCGCTGCTCCTCGACGCGCGGGCCGGGCTGCGACCGGACCTCAGGCTCCTGGCCACGTCCGCGACCGTCGCGGCGGACCGCCTGGCGCACCTGCTCGGCGACGCGCCGGTGATCCGCGTGGACGCGCGCACGTTCCCGGTGGACGTCGCGCACACCCCGCCCGCGCGCGGCGAACGGGTCGAGACCACCGTAGCCCGCGCCGTCCGCCAAGCGTTGTCCGAAGTGGACGGTGACGTGCTCGCGTTCCTGCCCGGCGTGGCGGAGATCCGGCGCGTGGCCTCGCTGGTCGGCGACGACGTGGACGTGCTGCCGCTGCACGGCCGCCTCACCGCCACGGCGCAGGACGACGCGCTGCGGCCCGGTCGCCGGCGACGGGTCGTGTTGTCCACCGCGATCGCCGAGTCCAGCCTGACCGTGCCCGGCGTGCGGGCGGTGGTGGACTCGGGCCTGTCCCGCGTGCCCCGCGTCGACCACCGGCGCGGCCTGTCCGGGCTCGCGACGGTCCGCGTCAGCGCGGCCGTGGCCGACCAGCGCACGGGTCGCGCCGCACGTGAGGCGCCGGGCCGCGTCTACCGCTGCTGGCCCGCGCACGAGCACAGCACGTTGCCGCGCTACCCGGAGCCGGAGATCCGCACCGCCGACCTGACCCGGCTGGCGCTGGAACTGGCGTGCTGGGGCGTGCCGGACGGGTCGGGGCTCGCCTGGTGGGACGCCCCGCCGCAGGGCGCGCTGGACGCGGGCCGATCCGTGCGGCGCGCGCTGGGCGCGCTGGACCGGAACGGCGCCGCGACCGACCGCG
>NZ_JBHTLK010000050.1:28668-36491 GCF_042678885.1 Saccharothrix hoggarensis | reverse complement strand
GAGCCGCGACGCCGAAGGCGGCGCAATCCAACCGAGCCGCGACGCCGAAGGCGGCGCAATCCAACAGAGCCGCGACGCCGAAGGCGGCGCAATCCAACAGAGCCGCGACGCCGAAGGCGGCCTCCAACACACACTTAAGCGATCAGGCCGCCCCGGAACGCCACCAGGGCCGCTTGCACCCGGTTCACCGCGCCGATCTTGCCCAGCACCGACGAGACGTACCCCTTCACCGTCGCCTCCGACAGGTGCAGGGTCTGGCCGATCTCGGCGTTCGACATGCCCTGCCCGATCAGCACGAGGACTTCGCGTTCCCGCTCGGACAGCGACGCCAGCAGCCGCCGCGCGGGTTCCGCGGCCCGCTCGCCGTCGGCGACCGCCGCCAGCACCCTGGCCGCCACGCCCGGGTCGAGCACGGCCCCGCCGAGCGCGAGGTCGCGCACGGCCCGGACCAGCTGTTCCGGCTCGGTGTCCTTCAGCAGGAAGCCGGAAGCGCCGAGCCGCAGCGCCTCCGACACGTACTCGTCCACGTCGAACGTGGTCAGCATGGCGATCTTCGGCGGGTCGGGGATGGCGCGCAGCCTGCGCAGCGCCATCAGCCCGTCGGAGGACCGCATCCGGATGTCCAGCAGCACGACGTGCGGGCGGTGCCGGCGGGCCAGGTCGGCCACCAGGTGCCCGTCATCGCATTCGGCCACTACCTCGATGTCGCCTGCGCTGCTGAGGATCATGCGAAGGCCGGACCGGACGAGGTCTTCGTCATCGGCCAGCATCACCTTGATCACGACGCCTCCCCGCGTTGGCGTTTCGTGTTCGTACCCGCCCAGCATCGCGCACGAACACGCAAGCTGACGTTAATTCACCGTTATCTCACCACGGAAAGACCGGGTGGCCGCCCGTTCACAGTTGCCAGGAAATATCCGAGGTCAGCTCAACACCTGCGCAACTTCCTGGCGCAGACGCGGCAACAGGGCGTAGAGCTTGTCGCCCGGGCAGAGGGTGTCCCGGTAGTCCCGATGGCCCTCGATCGCGAACGGCGATATCCCGTACTGCTCGCAGGTGTAGACGCAGAACGACACCAGGGAGTCCCACTGCAACTTGGGCGGCTCCACGTCCATGTAGAGGCCCTCGTTCTCGATCCCGATGGCGGCGGTGTTCTGGCCGGGGCAGTGCGCGCCGACGACGACCCGGTCGCCCGCGCGCAGGGCCGCGAGGCTGCCGTGCCTGCCCTCCATCAGGAACCCGCCGCGGCTGTTGGTGAAGTGCTGGCCGGAGTCGATCCAGCCGTTGCGGTCCATGTGGAGGTCCTGGATCCACTTCGCGTTGGCGTACGCGGCCGCCTGCGAGTAGTCGGTGGTGTTCGCCGACGCGGTGTGGTGGATCAGGATGCGGACGGGCCGCTCGTGCACAACGCTCGTCGGCTGCGCCGGCGGCCGCGCGCCCCAGTCGGCGCAGCTGCGGATGGGCAGGACGGGCGTGGCGAGCGCGGGGGACACGCCGAGGCCCGCGAGCACCCCCGCGCCGGCGAGACCGGTGAGCAGCGATCGACGTCGCATCATGTTGACTGTTTTCCCAATGTCGAGACGATAGGTCAAGAGTTCACACCCGGACGGCCGAATTCCAAACGCGAAGCTCTTTCGCGAATCGCTACCTGACAGTAACGTGCGTCACACGATCCCTGCCTGGAAGGAGCTTCGCGTCATGCGGAGAGCCGCCCGATCGCTTGCCGTGGTCGTCCTCCTCGCCGCGGCCGCCCTCACCGTCCCCACCGCCGCTCAAGCGCAGGTCAGGACCACCGCGTTCACCCCGGACGACCACTGCCTCGGCCAGTGCCACGACGTGCTGCCGCCCGGCCAGAACGGCAACGCCACGCTCACCGAGATCCTCGCGCACCAGGCGCTCGGCACCCGCCCGGCGCACTCCGCCGACCAGCTCGGCCGCTACGACGCCCTCGTCTCCGGCTACGGCGGTCTGACCAATGATCAACTCAGCACCTTCTTCAACGACGCCTCGTTCGGCGTCCCCGCGAACCAGGTCGAGAGCACCATCAAACCGCGTGCCGACGTCACGATCGTGCGCGACAAGGCCATCGGGATGCCCCACATCTACGGGACCACCCGATCGGGTACGGAATTCGGCGCGGGCTACGCCGCCGCCCAGGACCGGCTGTGGCTGATGGACCTGTTCCGGCACCTCGGCCGCGGCCAGCTGTCCGGGTTCGCGGGCGGCGCCGAGGGAAACCGGGCGCTGGAGCAGAGCTTCTACAACCAGATCCCGTACACCGAGGCCGACCTCCAGGCCCAGATCGACCAGGTGGCGTCCCAGGGTCCGCGCGGCGCGCAGGCGTTGCAGGACGTGAAGGACTACATCGCGGGCATCAACGCCTACATCGCCGCGGCCGTGAACAGCCGCACGTTCCCCGGCGAGTACGTGCTCACCGGGCACGCCGACGCGATCACCAACTGGAACGACATCAAGCCGTTCCAGCCGACCGACCTGGTGGCGATCGCCGCCGTCGTGGGCGGGCTGTTCGGCGCGGGCGGCGGCGGCGAGGTGCAGAACGCGCTGGTGAAGCTCGCCGCGCAGAACCGGTACGGCCCCGCCGCGGGCGACCAGGTGTGGCGGTCGTTCCGCGAGCAGAACGACCCGGAGGCCGTGCTCACCCTGCACGACGGGCAGCGCTTCCCGTACGGGACGACGCCCGCCGCGCCGCAGGGCGTCGCGCTGCCCGACGGCGGTGTCGTCACGCCGGAGCCGATGGTGCACGACCAGACCTCGTCGGGTCCGTCCACTGTGGCCGTTCCGGCGGAACTCGAGGCGGTGGAAGGGCTCTTCGCCGACGGCGTGCTGCCGCGCGACCTGCTCAGCCGGAAGCAGGGCATGTCCAACGCGCTGGCCGTGTCCGGCGCGCACACCGACACCGGCAACCCGATCGCCGTGTGGGGACCGCAGACCGGCTACTTCGCGCCGCAGCTGCTGATGTTGCAGGAGTTGCACGGCCCCGGCCTGCGGGCACGCGGCGTGTCGTTCGCGGGCGTCTCGATGTACGTCCAGCTCGGGCGCGGCGTGGACTACTCGTGGAGCGCCACGTCCGCCGGGCAGGACATCACCGACACGTACGCCGTGGAGCTGTGCGAGCCCTCCGGCGCGCCGGCCTCGGCGTCGTCGACGCACTACCGCTACCACGGCCAGTGCCTGCCGATGGAACGGTTGGAGCGCAAGAACTCGTGGAAGCCGACGGTGGCCGACCCGACACCCGCCGGCTCCTACACGCTCGTCATGCACCGGACCAAGTACGGCCTGGTGCAGAGCCGGGCGCGGGTGGACGGCAAGTTCGTCGCCTACACCTCGCTGCGGTCGACGTACCTGCACGAGGTGGACTCGATCGTCGGCTTCCAGGAGTTCAACGACCCCGACGCGATCCGCTCCGCCGCGGACTTCCAGCGCGCCGCGGAGCACATCGGGTACGCGTTCAACTGGTTCTACGTGGACTCGCGCGACACCGCGTACTTCAACTCCGGCGCGAACCCGGTCCGCAAGGCGTCCGTCGACCCGCACCTCCCCGTGAAGGCCGAGCCCGCGTACGAGTGGGAGGGCTGGAACGCCGACCGCAACACGGCGACGTACACGCCGTTCGCGCAGCACCCCAACTCCGTGAACCAGGACTACTACATCAGCTGGAACAACAAGCAGGCGCTGGACTACTCGGCGTCCGGCTACGGCAACGGGTCCGTGCACCGCGGCGACCTGCTGGACGACCGGGTCCGCGCCCTGATCGCCCGCGGACCCGTCACGCGGGCGTCGTTGACGCGGGCGATGGCCGAAGCCGGCGTCGCCGACCTGCGCGCCGAACAGGTGCTGCCGGACCTGCTGCGCGTCCTCGACACGGCGGCGGTGACCGATCCGGCCCTGGCCTCGGCGGTGGCGAAGCTGCGCGACTGGCAGCGGTCCGGCTCGCTGCGCAAGGAGACGTCACGCGGCAGCAAGGCGTACGGGCACGCCGAGGCGATCCGCATCCTCGACGCGTGGTGGCCGCTGCTGGTGGAGGCGCAGTTCAAGCCCGGCCTCGGCGACGCGCTCTACGGCCAGCTGACCCGTGCGCTGCAAGTCGACGAAGCACCGTCGGACGCGCACGGAACCGCGCCGCACAAGGGCTCCTCGTTCCAGCACGGCTGGTGGAGCTATGTCGACAAGGATCTCCGCGCGGTGCTCGGCGACCGCGTCGACGGCGCGCTCGGCGCCCGCTACTGCGGTGGCGGCTCGGTTCCCGCGTGCCGCCAGGTGCTGCTGGACAGCCTGCGCGCGGCGGCGGCCAAGCCCGCGACCGAGGTGTACCCCGGTGACGCGTCGTGCGCGGCCGGCGACCAGTGGTGCGCGGACACCATCGTCCACCGGGCCATGGGCGGCATCACGCACGACAAGGTGAACTGGCAGAACCGGCCCACGTACCAGCAGGTCGTGCAGTTCCCGTCCCGTCGCGGCACCAGCCTCGCCAACCTGGCATCCGGCGCCACCGCGACCGCGAGCAGCCACGAGCGCGGCTGGTACCCGTCGCCGCCGTCGAACGCGATCGACGGCAAGCCGGACACCCGGTGGGCCAGCGACTGGTCCGACCACCAGTGGCTCCAGGTGGACCTCGGCGCGCCGCGCACCGTCGGCCGCGTCGTGCTGTCGTGGGAAGCCGCTTATGCCAAGGGATATCGCATAGAACTGTCCGTCGACGGCACGACGTGGCGCACGGTCTACACGACGTCCGCAGGAGACGGCGGCCAAGACCTTGCGCCCTTCACCCCGAGTACGGCACGATTCGTACGAATGACGGGTATCCAACGAGCCACCGGATACGGATACTCGATTCACGAGCTTGAGGTCTACGTCACGTAGACCGGTCCGCAGGAAGACCCCGGTCCACCCCCAGGGACCGGGGTCTTCCGCCTTTCCGGGTCTTCGAGCCTTTCCGGCTCTTCCGCCGCTTCGGCTCTTCCGCCCTTTCGGGTCTTCCGCCTTACGGCAGGAACAGGTAGTTGCGCACGCGGTCGTCCACGCGGTGGACCTCGCGCCACGCGTTCTGGTGCCAGGCGTGCATGCGGTAGCCGCGGTCGGCCAGCCAGTCCTGCACGTCCCGCGCGCGGTAGCCAAAGCGCAGCACGTGCCTTTCCTCGATCTCCAGGAGAAGTTTCGGCCGAAACCTCTCGATGGTCTCCGACCCGCCTTGCAGCACGCGGAGTTCCGCGCCCTCGACGTCGGCCTTGACGAAGTCGAGCCGGTCGATCCCGTTGGCCGCGCAGAACCGGTCCAACGTGTCCGTGCGGACCAGGACCTCCAGGTGGTCGGAGAACTCGTCGTTCGAGCCGAGCCCGTCCGCGCCCGCGGTGAGGAACGACCGGCCCGTCACCGGTGTGCCGTGGCGGACGGGCACGCTCATCACGTCACGGCCCTCGCTCACGCCCAGCGCGACGGAGTGCCGCACGACGTTGCGGGCCTCGCGGGGACGCAGCAGGAACGACAGCGCGGGGTGCGCGAACACCAGCGGCTCGATGCTGTGCACCGTCCCGTGTGGACCGACGAGGCGGGACAGGGAGACGGTGTAGAGGCCGAGCGCGGCGCCGATGTCGACGCACACGTCGCCGGGCCGCACCACGTCGCGCAGGCCGATCAGCTCCGGTTCGACGAACGGTGTCAGCCGCGCGAGGACGCGCAGGGCGCCCGCCAGGGCCGCCCCCCGCGCCTCGGTCAGGTTGTGGGTCACGGTCACCAGGTTAGGGAATCACGGCAGCGGCTTCGCACCGTTCTGCCGGTGGCCGAGGTCGGCCGGCCGCCCGTGCCCCTCTTGCTGCGGCAACTGGTGCTGGGGGCCGTGCCCGAGCTGGTGCTCGGCGAGTTGGCGCTCCCGCTCGGCGAGCTGGCGCTCGTGCTCGGCGAGCCCGATCTGCTCGGCGAACTCCGCCGCCACCCCCGACCCGCCGTAGATGCCGAGGGCCTTGGCGAGGTGGAGGCGGACGTCGGCGCGGTGCCCGTCGTCCAGCCGCGGCAGGGCGCTCTCGAACGACGTGACGAGCGTGTCGGCCCAGTGCTGGTCGCGACGCTGGGAGGCGATGCCGACCAGCTCGGCGAGGTGCCTGCTCAACGCGACGGCCTGCTCCACCTGGTAGCCGTTGCGGACCAGCCACCAGATCGTGGCGCTGGACAGGTCGGTCAGCACCTCGTCCCGGAGGTACTTGATCTCGGCGCGCTCGGCGTCCCGCTCGGCCTGGCGCATCGTCGTGGTCTGGAGGAGTTCGATGTGCTTGCGCGCCATCGCCAAGTCCTGCTCGTCCACGGTCAGCTCGACGCCCTCCGCGCGCACCCAGACGTGCGTGCCCTCGACCTGGCGTTCGGCGGCCAGCTCGGCGCCCAGCTGGTGCTGCAGCGGCGCGTGGTGCACGAGCATCGCCCGTTCGGTCAACGCCTTGGCGCGGTGGATGATGTCGTTCACGGCGGCGCTGCGCGGGGCGTTGTGCCGGACGCCCGTCGTCAGGTCCACGCGCCAGTGGATCGTCATCTTGGCGTGGAAGTCCAGGCCGTAGACGGCGCTGGGGAGCGGTGACTCGAACGGGTGCTGGTGGGACGTCGAGGCCGGGACGAACGTGTACTGCTCGGCGTTCGGACGGGCCCGCAGCCGTCGCCACCAGGCGCCGACGGAGCCCAGCGGGCCAGGACGGAAGTCAGGCCAGGGTCTACTGCTCATGGGATGGCTTTCGTCGGAGGGCGATATGACCCCCTCTGTACCTCACTGGACCGATGCGGAACAGGTGGGGTCGCCCACTTCCCCCAGACAGCCGACCCCCACCGGCCGCCCACCTAACCCAAGGTGCTCGCGCCTAGGCCCACCGAGTGACAACCCCACCACCCGATCCCCCACCCAGCACCCGGTAGGCTCCCCCACGCGCCCTCGTAGCTCAGGGGATAGAGCATCGGTTTCCTAAACCGTGTGTCGCAGGTTCGAATCCTGCCGGGGGCACTCACCTTTCGCCGGGTGAATCAGGCCCTGAGCAGCGGAAACGCGCTCAGGGCCTGATCTTGTTCCGTCCGGCCGTGTCTGGCCGTGTCCGGCCGATTGCGAGCATTCCTGCCCAATAGCTGCCCAAGTTTGCCTGCGCGCGTGCTACCGCATGGCCTCCAGAATCTTGCGCTTGGCGGCTTCATCGCCGCCGTGCAGGCACTTGGCGTAGACCCGGTACAGCACCTCTACGGAGTGTCCGGCCCACTCGGCTACCCGCGTGGGCTCCACCCCTGCGTTCAGCCAGGTCGAGACACAGGCGTGCCGCAGGTCGTAGGGCCGGCGTGCCAGCGGTCCTGCGGCTACCTCGGCGGTGAACACACACTCTCGGGCGGTCCGCCACACTGCCCCGGTTTCTGGTGAGACATGCTCCGCAGAGACGACGAACGGACCAGTCCAGGGTGAAGAGGCACCGGACGTGGCGCGCTGTCCCCTCCGTGCAGTAGCCGCGACAAACTGAATCAGAATCCGACGTAGGCACGGTAAAGTCCCCAGGTCAGGAAGTGTCTTCCCCGCGCACGCGGGGGTGGTCCCGCGCCGACGACGTCCTGGCCCGCTACATCGCGGTCTTCCCCGCGCACGCGGGGGTGGTCCCGGCTGGA
Organism: Saccharothrix hoggarensis; assembly: GCF_042678885.1. Lineage (GTDB taxonomy): Bacteria > Actinomycetota > Actinomycetes > Mycobacteriales > Pseudonocardiaceae > Actinosynnema > Actinosynnema hoggarensis. The sequence goes on along the minus strand of NZ_JBHTLK010000050.1, from coordinate 28,853 downwards.
CCGCCGGTCTGGCGGAGCTGGAGGCGTCTTCCCCGCGCACGCGGGGGTGGTCCGTACGCCCCGACCGACCTCAACCCCGAGGACGGGTCTTCCCCGCGCACGCGGGGGTGGTCCGGACTGGGCCGACCAGCGCGCCAAGACCTCGACGTCTTCCCCGCGCACGCGGGGGTGGTCCCACCCGGTTC